>JAYPJO010000083.1:7660-8963 GCA_038128465.1 Gammaproteobacteria bacterium | reverse complement strand
GTGTGGAGGGTGCCTGCAGAACTACATGAACCGATTAAACAGGATGCTATCCTGCTGTCCAGAGCTCAGAATAATCAGGCTGCCAGGGATTTTCTCAGTTTCATGCAGTCGGGCAGTGCTAAAAATATAATCGCTGCCTTTGGTTATTCAGTAGAAGCAGGCGAATGAATACTGGTCAGCCCTTGTAATACAAGGCACCGAAAAGACTGGATAATGAGGTGATTTGACGGCATATCAAGCTGACATCATCGGCTGACTAAGTGTATATACAATGTAACTATTAAAGAATAAATCCAATGATTTTATGCACATAGCGAAATTTGATAATAATGATGTTTAAGAAGTAGAAATAACTTCATATTTTAGTTTTTTTGATTTATAACTAATTGATAAATAATGAAAATATAAAAATAGGCTATTGCAAATTAAATTTAAAAATTTGGAATGAGCTATTGACAAAACAAAATTCAGCCAGTTTTTAACAGATTTATCCACAGGAGCTGACATTCATACATGGCTGTGGATAAGTTCTTACTAGCCTCATAAAAACAGGCTTTAGAAGAAAATTGTTAGTCCGACTGGTGGTGCTAATTCTGAAGACTAAACATTACAGGGCAGAATAAAAAATTTTTCAACATGTGCTGGAAAAATACTGGCAGTAACTGGAAACCAGGAGGCCAATGAAGTGAGTGAAAGCAGTGAATCAGAATTCAGTGTGCGTGATTACGAGTGTGACCTGCAAGGAGTTGTAAATAATGCTGTTTACCAGAATTATCTTGAGCATGCTCGCCACGAATTTCTGAAACAGTATGATATAGATTTTGCTGCACTGGCCAGAGCTGGTATAAACCTGGCCGTGACACGAGCTGAACTTGACTATAAAGGCTCCCTGAGAAGCGGTGATGAATTTATTATCCGGACCCGGTTCTCTCGTAAATCTCGCCTGAAATTCCTTTTTATCCAGGACATCATTCGCAAGGGCGATGAAAAAATTGTACTTAGTGCTGAAATCACCGGCACAGCTGTGAATCCCCAGGGCAGGCCCTGTGTACCGGAAGACCTGGATAAATTGCACGACTAAAATTTTTTTCCGGCATTAACCTTTTTTAAAAATTATCACGTTTGTAAGCCTGAAACCGACAATTTCAGAGTTTTTAGCCTGTTTATTTGATTTATAAAAGGAGCGTGATATGAAACATCCACATGTAAAACCAACCTTGTTGTCTGTTCTGATTGCAACCGCAGTACTCAGTGCATGCCATTCATCCCCGGAAGTTAATATTGATGAAACTGAAGAAACTAA
>JAYPJO010000083.1:1009-7650 GCA_038128465.1 Gammaproteobacteria bacterium | reverse complement strand
ATGAAACAGCCATCCTGAATTCACCGAACCCGGATAATACCAATCCGGTTATGGTTGAATCTGATCTTAGGAATAGCCGCGAAATTGAAGAGCTTATTGTAACTGCCCAGCGAGCTGAAGCAGCTGATATGGCATTGAGCAGCTCTAGAGAAATAATGCCTGGGGCCATGCTTGGCATGCCTGCTGATATGATGTACTGGCCTGAGGGCAATACTGAAAACTATGCCGAGTTTGATGACAGCGGTATTCAGCTTGTGCTGGAAAATGCTGTTTCAACCTTCAGTATTGATGTTGATACCGGCGCCTACAGTAATGTCAGACGCATGCTGAGTCAGGGTAATCTGCCACCAGCGGATGCTGTCAGGGCAGAAGAGCTGATTAATTATTTTTCCTATGAGTATCCCAACAGTGAAAGCAATGTCCCTTTCAGTTTTATTACTGAAGTGTCAGCCAGCCCCTGGAAGACCGGCAAGCACCTCCTGCATATTGGTATAAAGGCCAATGAGCCGAATGCGACGGAAGAGCTGAACACTAATCTGGTTTTTCTGGTTGATGTATCCGGTTCCATGAACAGTCCAGACAAGCTGGCTTTGCTGAAGAATTCGCTGAAAATGCTCAGCCGTCAGTTAAGTGCAGATGATAGTGTTTCTCTGGTAGTTTATGCCGGGGCTTCAGGTGTGGTGCTGGAACCAACAGCTGGTAATGAAACTCGTCAGATCAGTGCAGCCCTGGATCGCCTGCAGGCGGGTGGCAGCACCAATGGTGAAGCCGGTATTGAACTGGCCTATGCCATGGCTGAAGAAGCTTTTATCGAAAATGGTATCAACCGGGTAATCCTGGCAACCGATGGTGACTTCAATGTCGGCATGTCCGGTGTTGATGAGCTGGTAGAGCTGATAGAAGCAAAAAGGGAATCAGGTATCAGCCTGACCACGCTGTGTTTTGGCAGCGGCAATTATAATGACCACATGATGGAGCAACTGGCCGACAGTGGGAATGGTAATTATGCCTATATAGATAACATCAATGAGGCGCGCAAAGTGCTGGTGGATGAAATGCATTCGACACTGCAAACGGTCGCAAAAGATGTGAAGATCCAGATTGAATTCAATCCTGCCATAGTAGCGGAGTATCGACTAGTTGGTTATGAAAACCGTGAACTGGCGCGTGAAGACTTTAATAATGATCAGGTCGATGCCGGGGAAATTGGTGCCGGACATACAGTCACTGCTATTTATGAAATTGCATTGACCGGCTCTGAAAATCTGAGTATTGATCCGTTGCGTTACCGCCAGGAAAATGAATTGGAAAATGCAAGCACAGACGAGCTGGCCTTTTTGAAATTACGTTATAAAGAGCCGGACTCTGATGAAAGTATCCTGCTGCAACGTGCATTACTGACAGCCGATATTTCTGATGATATTGCACAGGCCAGTGATAATTATCGCTTCTCTGCTGCAGTGGCTGGCATGGCGCAATTACTCAGGGGGAACGATCAGGATGGCTCCCTTGACTATGATACAGTGCTGGAGCTGGCGCAAAGTGCGAGGGGAGATGATGAGTTTGGGTACAGGGCAGAGTTTATACAACTTGTCAGGACTGCCCAGGCTCTAAGTCTTAATTGAAATTATTAAGTGTGAATATATTTAAGTTGGAGTCGGAGTAAAGTCGTAAGTGAGGGAGCATCTTAGCGAGCGAACTACGACTTACTCCGATAACATGATCAAATAGAAAAAAACGTTAAAAATTAAAGACATTAAAACAGAGAAATGGCATTAGTTAGTTTTCAAAAAACGGCAGACAAAGACGCTCAACTGATGCTGGCCTATGCTGGTGGTGACAGCAGGGCATTTGAAGTTTTGTATCAAAAGCACAAGGATGCCCTTTTTCGTTTTTTTCTGCGACAGTGTGGTAACCGGGCGCTGGCTGAGGAGTTGTATCAAGAGGTCTGGTTACGTGTCATCAGGGTACGGGAGTCTTATCAGCAAACAGCAAAATTTACCACCTGGCTTTACCGCATAGCGCATAATATTTTAATTGACCACTACCGCAAGCCGCAGACAGAAACTGAAGAAGATGCTGAAACTGAAAGTATTCCTGATAATGCTGCCAACGATCCCGAAGTCATATTGAGTGGACAGGAAAAAATAGAACGATTCAGGATTCAGCTACAAAATCTGCCAAGAGAACAGTTTGAAGTGTTCGTATTAAAGGAAGAAAGTGGATTGAGCATCGAGGAAATAGCTCTCACAGTAGGAGAAAACAAGGAGGCAGTTAAGAGTCGTTTACGATATGCAGTTAAAAAATTAAGACAGGCTTTTCAGGAGGAAGAGCCTAAAGAAAATATCATTGGTGAACTATGAAAGAGTCAGAAGATAAAATTCTGCAGGAGTACCTGGATGGCAGTGACAAACTCTCTGCCACTTATCAGTCTCTGCAAGATGAAAAACCACCTGCAGCTCTGGATGAATCCATATTGCTGGCAGCACGCGAATCTGTGGCTGGTAAAGCTGCCAGCAAGAAGATAATTCCTGTCCAGGCCTATTCCATCGCGGCCAGTGTCTGTGTCGCGGTTCTGGTAGTCTCACTATTTATTGGAAATGAATCTGATTTAATTCGCGATGGCGTTGAACCACTTTCCATACCTGTTTCCGATATGCCAGCTGCGGAAATACAAAATCTGCAAATAGAAAGTTCTGATACTCTACAGGAAAGTGATCTGATAGGCGCAGGCGCAACGAATAACACTACATTGGCAGAAACAGTACTTGCACCTCAGGCAGCTGAATCTGTACAGACTGGAACTGCCATATTAGCAATTGATGAAGTTTTGGAAGCAGCAGATGTTGCTGCGGCGCGTGCACTACAACTAGAAGAGATCGGCTCTGCACAACGCGCGGAAGTATCTGAGCAATTTGCTGAATTAGAAGCATTGGCGCAGCCAGATTACAGGCAGAGTATGGATACCTGGCTGGCTGAAATTCAGCGCCTTACTACAACAGGCAATGACGTGGAACTTGAAGAAGAACAGCGTTTGTTTGTCCAGGCTTATCCGGATATTGATATTGATGCAGCCCTGGCAGAATTACAGAATTAAACAAAGTAAGAAAGAATTAATAATTGAAGGAGTAAATAATGGCATTACCCAAAATCGGCAACATGGCTCCGGCTTTTGCACTGGAAGATCAAAACGGTACAAAGCGCAGCCTGAAAGATTACAAAGGCAAAATTGTCGTTCTGTATTTTTATCCCAAAGCCATGACGCCAGGCTGTACTGTGCAGGCGCATGGTATTCGTGACAGTAAGAAGGAGCTAAAAAAGCTGGGTGTTGAAGTGCTGGGTGTCAGCATAGATGCAACTAAACGTTTGGCTAAATTCGAGGAAAGGGATGATCTGAATTTTACATTGCTGTCTGATGAAGACCATGCCATCGCCGACAAATATGGGGTCTGGGGTCTGAAAAAGTTTATGGGCAAGGAATACATGGGCATCAACCGAATGACTTTTATCATTGGCAAGGATGGCAAACTCAAACACATCATGGAGAAGGTTAATACCAAAACACACCATGATGATGTCATTTCCTATATCAGGGAAAATCTGCAGTAATTGTAGTAAGTGCAATGAGATAAATTTCCATGCAACTTTTTTACAGGCAGTATGCGGATAGCGGCAAACCCTTGCTGATATTGCATGGACTCTTTGGGCAGCAGGGAAACTGGGCACAGCTGGCCAAAGCCTACGCTGAAAAATTCAGGGCAATAGGTATTGATGCCCGCAACCATGGCCAGTCACCCCATGCAAAAAGCATGAGCTATGTGGAAATGGCAGATGATCTACTCGACACCATGGATGCAATCGACCTGGAGAAGGCCGATGTCATCGGCCACAGCATGGGCGGGAAGATTGCCATGCAGGCGGCTTTAAGAGCGCCTGAACGTATCAGTAAGTTGGTGGTGGCTGATATAGCGCCGGTTAATTATGACGTTGGTCCCAATGTTGGTCCTAATGAAGCATTAAATGCCCTGGTGCAGCTGGATTTAAGCACCATCAACAATCGGCAGCAGGCTTATACTCTGCTACAGGAACAGGTGCCGGACAAGTCGATTTGTGATTTTCTTCTATCCAATCTGCAAAGAGATCGGGACGGCAGGTATCAGTGGCGCATGAATCTGCCAGTAATTGCCAGGGACTACTCTTTGTTGAAAGACTGGCCAGCAACAAAGAATGTATTCCAGGGCGAAACACTGTTTGTAAAAGGTGAGTTGTCATCCTACCTGCTGCCGGCATATACCGAACAGACATTAGCGCTGTTTCCCAATGCAAAAGTAAAAGTGATTAACGGTGCCGGCCACTGGGTGCACAATGAAAAACCTGAACAGTTTTTAACTTTGACGCAGCGGTTTTTATTAACGCATTGAGCAGGGTTTACTGCAGGCGGCAATTCTTGGAAAACTGTGCCTTGAGAAATTCCATCTGATCGGCTCTTATCCTGGCGCTGTTCATCAACGCCAGATACTCGGCTACGTTAGGTTCAAACGGTAGAGCCAGTAATTCCATATGAGCCTCTTCAGGTGTGCGGTCCTGTTTGAAATGATTACAGCGTCGGCAGGCAGCAACAACATTGGTCCAGGTATTCAGGCCACCTCGTGACGTGGGCATGATGTGATCACAGCTCAGGTCTTTATCAAGAAACTCCTTGCCACAATACATGCAAAGATTCTGATCCCGCCGGAATAATATCCGGTTGGTCAGCGCCGGTTTTTTGGAAAAGTGGTTATGAACATCGCCAGCACAGGCGATGATGCTCTGTAATTCGATGAAGCTGCGTTCACCACTTAAGCGGGAAGTTCCGCCCCAGACGGTTCTGATGGTTTCACCCAGGGTCCAGGTAACAAGTTCACGAGCGTAGAGGGTAGTGGCCTCCTGCCAGGTAAGCCATTCGATCGGATTACCAGCAAGATTCAGGCGAAGCACTTGCGCGCGACTGTCGTCAAATTCCATAGTTAAATGTGATCAAATCCACGACGCGCTTACAGTAACCACAAATAACAGGAGGGTCAATACTTGCAAGCAGCTTTCATGTAAATTTAATCTAAAGCTACAGCAAAACTTTATTTATACTTCTGCTGCAGGTATTACTGGAAATAGACAAAGAAAAAAAGTCTCAGTATCCTTCGGGAATCAAATGGAAATCAAATTAGCGGAAAATATAAAAAATGAATACAGTCCGATTAATTTTCAAAATAAGTAGCGTTATTATTCTTGTTTTCACCCAACTTCCTGCAAGCCTGGCCCAGATGGAAACCTTAACAGCCAGAAGGGAAGGTGATCCTGCCGTTGAGTACCCGCCACAGGATTTCGCGACGGCGGAAGAGCATTACTACTATTTGCTGGAACAGGCCAATGGTGGTACCCAGCACACCATGGCAACAATTCCACTCTGGGATGGTTTGTGGAGTGCCGGTTTTAACAGTATGCCCTCGATATTTCTGGAAGGAGGCTCAATGGCCGTGGCCATGTCGCCGGGCGGTACAGTCAGGGAAGGTGTATTGACACCAGCCTATGAGGAACAATTCAGACAACGTCGTGCCGAGATAGAGGAACATGGTGAACAGCTTTATGATCGATTAACCCTGTGCGAATACCCTGGCGTAGTGCGCTGGTTATGGGAACCTTATGTCAAGGAATTTGTAAATACACCTGCCCAGAGCTGGATGATGAATGACTTTATGAATGAAACCAGGCGCGTCTATATAAATTCAGAGCACGTCAATATAGATGGCAAACATTCGGCAACAGGTGACAGTATAGGTTTCTGGGACAATGACAAATTGATTATCTGGACAAAATGGGTCAATCCGGCAGACTACCTGCGTGGTATGCCATTGACCAGTAACCAGATGGAACTGGTTGAAACATGGCAGGAACAGTTAAATGCAGATGGTG
Organism: Gammaproteobacteria bacterium; assembly: GCA_038128465.1. Lineage (GTDB taxonomy): Bacteria > Pseudomonadota > Gammaproteobacteria > Pseudomonadales > Pseudohongiellaceae > UBA5109. The sequence goes on along the minus strand of JAYPJO010000083.1, from coordinate 1,701 downwards.
TAAGGCAGTTGGTAACTCAGGTTACTTTTTATGATCCTATTGGACTGCAATCTCCACAATCTGCGGTATATGTTCATAATTCCAGCCCTGAACTGGCTGAGTTTGGTGCGCGAATTCGTAATTGGGAGTGTACGTCAAGTAGTAACTCCTATCAGGATGAAACCGGTAGAACCTTTTTCTACCTGCCTGGAGATCCGGAATATAAAGATCCGCGAGGCTTTACAGATTTCCCAGATATACCGGGCCAATCATTAAACCCCATGGGGCAGTAAGCGGGTTTATTCCAAAATAAATTGAGGTTTTTGAAATGAAAAAATTAATATCAGTTGCAATTATCGCTATTTCCAGTTTTCTGGCCATTTTGCAGACAGCCGTTGCCCATCATTCTTTTGCCATGTTTGACAATACTAAGGAGCAAATTGTGATTGGCCGAGTTTTACGCTGGGCTTTTAACAATCCACACAGCTGGTTGTATATCGAAGTAGAAGATGAGCAGGGCAATACCCAAACCTGGGGATTTGAAGGCGCAGCTCAGGTGCATGCCATGCGCCAGGGTGTCAATGGCACCACATTTCAGCCAGGCGAGTTGGTTAAAGTCGTTATGTTGCCACTGAATTCCGGCGAGCCTGCAGGCGCTGTTTGTTTTGTACAAAAAGAAAGTGCTCGTTGTTTCCTTGACTTTCACTGGCATG
>JAYPJO010000083.1:0-999 GCA_038128465.1 Gammaproteobacteria bacterium | reverse complement strand
TAAAAAAAGAAAACGGCTCTTTCGCCCGTCCGAACGATGGGGTTTGTGATTCTGAAGCCAGAATCGATGCCTGGGTAGAGAATGGCTGGCTGGATTCAGAAAATCTGACCATATACGAAAAAGAACCGGAATATATGTAAAGATCCAACAATTCCCTTGAACACATGGCATCGATGGGTCACCGCACCCAAAACACACTTCCTCAATAAGGTATTGTTCCAGGTTCACCTGTGGGCAGGTATTGCTCTGGGTGCTTACATTCTCATGATCAGCATAAGCGGGACAGCCTATCTACTGGAAGACAGGCTGGATCGATATTTTGTGCCGGGTAATGTTGTGCCTACTGCAAGCGAGCCATTACAGGGCGATGAACTGGAAGCCCGAATTGAAGAAGTCTACAGTGATTCTGAAGTGTTCATGTTCAACGAATCGTCCAATCCGGAGCGAGCTATTCTGGTAGTACTGCGCCGTGATGGTGAAACGGTTAATCATTATTTTGACCAATACCGCGGTATAGATCGCGGCAGTTCATTACCCTGGCAAACCAGCACCTATCGCTGGCTGATCGATTTCCATGATGATTTGTTTATTGAAAGTGGCGGTCGACGAATCAACGGTTGGGGAGCCGTTGTATTTCTGGTGATGATGCTTAGTGGTTTATTTATCTGGTGGCGCGGGAAGTCACAATGGCGTCAGGGCTTGTATCTGAGCAAACAAAGTCCGCGCGGATGGCTCTGGCAGTTCCACAGTGTATTCGGGTTCTGGTGCCTGTTTTTCATGTTTGCCTGGGGTATCAGTGGCATGCTGATTGCCATTCCCGATTCATTCAGGACCATGACCGATACCCTGGGTATCAGCGAGATACTCAATATGGGTCTGATTGGATTACCTGACCCTGAAATTCAGGCCATGCTCGATTCCGGTGAACTGGAGCCCAATGGGTTTATTATGAATCTCGGTGAAATTCGTTCGGACAGGAGTTCCGGTATTCTGGAAGTT
>JAYPJO010000082.1:7336-9081 GCA_038128465.1 Gammaproteobacteria bacterium | reverse complement strand
CCCTGCCATCTTTTAGATCAATGCTGGCAATATTGGTATTAAGGATAATGTTGAGACGCTGGGATTTATACATTAATTTAAATTGAAGAAGTGCCTACAAAACGAACTGTCAGTTGGCAATCTGATATTCCTATGTAACAAATACTGGCAGTGGAAGTATCGGGCCGATTAACATATTAGTAGATACGAGTAGTAGATACGAGTAGTAGATACGAGTAATAGATAGAGGGTAAAACCATGATCAGACAGACTTTATTGGGAGTGAGTATATTAATCAGCAGTGCCGTTATGGCGCAGCAGAGCAACAATCCCTTCACCAATCCCATTGAATCAGGGGATGACATTATTGTCGTCAACTATGAAGAGTTTGCCACCTTACCGGCTTTTGACGGAGAACAGGCGCGCATGATGCAGCTGCTCCCGGAACCGGGTAACAATCGTCGGGTCTGGGTTAATGATCAGCGTGGCCAGATTTACACCATTCCCTATGAGGGTGGAGACGTGACCCAGTACATCGATATCAGTGATTATGGTGTGCAGGTTTCAAGCGTTGCCCATCGCGAGCAGGGTATGCAAAGTTTTGCCCTGCATCCGGATTTTAACCGGCAGGGCGCACCAGGCTATGGCAAATTTTACACCTGGACCGACAGCACCAACACCAGGCCTGAAGCTGATTACCAGCCCAGGGATACTTCACTGAATGATCATGACATCGTGCTGCACGAATGGACAGCCAGTAGTTCCATGGCTTCCACTTATGACGGCAGTGCTCCGCGTGAAGTGTTACGTATCCAGCAACCCTATCGCAATCACAACGGCGGCCAGATTGGCTTCAATACGCTGGCAGAGGCCGGCGATGCTGACTATGGCATGCTCTATATTTCCAATGGCGATGGAGGTTCCGGTGGTGATCCGCTGAACATGGCACAGGATCTCGGCTCTATCTTTGGCAAGATGCTGCGTATTGACCCGCTGGGTAATAACAGCCCCAACGGCCAGTATGGTATTCCGGCAGATAATCCTTTTGTTGGGAACAACGCCGCACTGGGTGAAATCTATGCCTATGGCATCCGTAACGCCCAGCACTTTGCCTGGGATAGCGATAACGGCAATATGTATCTTTCGGATATTGGCCAGAACGTTATTGAGAAAGTATCCCTGGTGCCACGGGGCGGCAACCTGGGCTGGAATACCTGGGAAGCCAGTTACCGGTTTGAAGACGGAGTGGTCAACCTGACCGGACCACGGGCTGACAGCAGTGTGACTTACCCAGTTGTCGAATGGGATCATACTGACCCCGTACTGCAGAATCGGGGCGCCGCTTCAGGCCTCCTGATTTATCGCGATGATGAAATAGCAGAGCTCGAAGACACCTTGCTGTTTGCCGACCTTGTCAGTGGTGAGATTTTCTACGTCAATGCCAATGCAATGCCATCGGGGTATCCTGCCATTCGTCGTGTGCTGTTTAATGATGGCGGGCAGGCGAAAAACCTGTTGCAACTGATACAGGAAAACGAGGGGGCTCCACGTGCCGATACCCGTATCGATGCCGGGCCTTTCAATTCAGTTTTTATCCTGAATAAAGGTGACAGCATCATTAGACGCCTGGTTCCCTGAGTTCCTAATTAAGAAAGGGCGAACTACCCGTTAAGAAGGAACGGATAGAGCCTCAGTATGAATTTCTTTTGTTGCCTTCACAGATATTCGGGGGAACGTAATTTAATTCGGAGCACGCGGTAAATACA
>JAYPJO010000082.1:0-7326 GCA_038128465.1 Gammaproteobacteria bacterium | reverse complement strand
CATTTCCCCTCATATCTCTGCATCGGGAAATACTAACTGAGCCACTACCGGGTACCTAATGAGATTATTTTTTAATCTTAATTGTGCTAGCCTCTGGCTACAGTTTCAGGAAGAAGTATAAAAACATGAAAAATAAAAACCTGTTATTAAAAACACTGACCCATATCCTTTTCGCTGCACCTATCATTTTCAGTCAATCTGTTTTTGCCCAGAATAATGACCCGGACAGTGAAATTATCACTGTATTTACTGAGGAGCAGGTTGCCCTTGGTCTGCAAGCCTACCAGCAGAATTGCTCCAATGCCTGTCACCAGGCAGACCTGACTGGCGGCGGACTGGTTCCGGCATTAAAAGACCTGGCCTTTCTCGGTGTCTGGGGAAATATTTCCACGACCGAATTATTTGACTCGATTAAATCCTCGATGCCACCAACCAACGTGGGTGGCTTACCGGATGAAACTTATCTGGCCATTATTGCCTTTATCCTTTCTGCCAATGGGGCTGTTGCCGGTGATGTCCCTTTACTAGCTGATTCAGACATACCCATAAACAGCGTGACATCGAGCAGTCAGCCTGGTGGAACCGCCAAATTTGAACAGTCTGGCCCTACCGGGATAACAGTTGTTGGGCAAGTACCGGATTACCAGAGCGTCAGTGATGATGAATTAAGAAACCCTGACCCGGCAGACTGGCTGATGATACGTGGCAATCATCAGGCATGGAGTTACAGTGCGCTGGATCAGATCAACCGTGAGAATGTGGATGGCCTGCGTCTGGCATGGATCTGGTCCATGAATGACATTGCTTCAAACCAAACTTCGCCACTGGTTCATGACGGCGTGCTTTACCTGTTTAACCCCGGTAACAAAATTCAGGCGCTGAGAGCCGACACGGGAGATCTTATCTGGGAGCAAAGTCTGGGTGGCAGGGCCGGTACCATGCGGGGCATGGCCATCTATGAAGATAACCTGATTGTGAATACGCCTGATGGCGAGATTGTTGCGGTTAATGCAGTCATGGGTGAGGAAGTCTGGCGTACCCGCATTGCCGATGGATTTACCAATACCAGTGGTCCAATTGTTGGTAATGGCAAGATATTTACCGGTCTGTCAGGTTGTACAACCTTCAATGAACAGAAATGCTTTATCAGTGCCTATGATGTAGAGGATGGTTCCCTGCTGTGGCAATTCAGTACAGTTGCACGGGCCGGTGAGCCGGGTGGTGATACCTGGGGCGGCGTAGATGATTTATTCCGGGCGGGTACAGATACCTGGATAACACCCAGTTTTGATGCAGAATTAAACCTGGTTTATATCGGTGTTTCCCAGGCAAAACCCTGGGTGGCCGCAAGTCGCAACATGAGTGTCTATGATGATGCCCTTTATTCAAATTCCACCCTGGCGCTGGATGCAGATACCGGTGAATTAGCCTGGTATTACCAGCATGTACCTGGCGAATCATTTGACCTTGATGAAGTATTTGAACGGATGCTGGTTGATGTGGATGGTGAGAAGCTGGTTTTTTCAGCTGGCAAGCATGGCATTTTGTGGAAACTGAACAGGGAAAATGGTTACTACATCGGCCACCAGGAAACGCTGTTTCAGAATGTCTTTGAGAGTTTTAACCCTGAAACCGGCAGGCCGCAATACCGTAATGATATTGTTGAGCAAAGCGTAGGGGAATGGATGCAGGCATGCCCATCAACCGCTGGTGGCAAAAACTGGCACCCCATGAGTTATAACCCGCAGACGGAAAGCATTGTACTTCCGCTCAGTCAGAGCTGTGTTGAAATCAGAGGACGGGAAACCCAGTATATCGTTGGTGGTGGCGGTACTAACGCGAATCGTCGCTGGTCCCAGATGCCAGGCAGTAATGGTAATGTTGGAAAAGTTGCCGCTTATGATGTACGCACCCTGGAAGAACTCTGGTCCTATGAGCAGCCAGCGTCATTTTTAACCGGTGTGTTAACAACAGCAGGTGAGCTGGCCTTTGTTGGTGATCTGGACAGGGTTTTCAGAGCCCTGGATGTTGAGACCGGGGAGATACTCTGGGAAACACGACTGGGAACGTCAGTTCAGGGTCACCCCGTAAGTTTTGCTGTGGATGGAAAACAGTTTATAGCGGTGCCGACAGGCCTGGGCGGTGGCAGTCCACGAACAGTGCCATCCATCTTGACGCAAACCATTCGTTACCCGAATTCTGGTAATGCACTCTACGTGTTCGAATTGCCGGATTAAAAACCCGACTTTACTTCGGACACAAACTCCGCGAGGATAAAAATGAACAACACAAAGCAGAACTGGTCAGGTAAATCATTGCTAGCGATTATTTACCAGGAAAAAGCAATCCTGTTTCTCCTGCTGCTGGCAGTTTTTGCAACGCTTGCACCACATCCGGCTAATGTATCACCCATTGCAGCCCTAGGGATTTTCAGCGGTACCTACATTGCCAGAAAAATTTTTTTACTGGTCCCCGTTGTCGCAATTTTCATCACGGATATGAGTACCGCCGGATTTTACTCGCTTACCCTGATGACCTTCGTTTACCTGGGACTTTTATGTTCATCGTTATCGGGGCGATATCTGCTTGCCAACAAGCGCGTATTGAATCGTGCGCCCGTTGCAATCCTGCTTGCTTCACTTGGTTTTTATCTCATTTCAAACTTTGGTGTCTGGCTGATCCAGTACCCCAAAACCGTAAGCGGTATTCTGGAGTGCTATATAAATGCTTTGCCATTTTTGGGCAGAAGCCTGCTGGGCAATATAGCTTATGGCTTCCTGTTTTTAGGCAGTTACGAGTTTTTGCGTCATAAATTAATAATGCCGCAGCTGTTAAAAAATTAATAAAATCTGTAGAACTGCAGTTTCCCCCGGGCAATTGGAAAACCCGGAGTTCTCGCTTACTTCGTAGTAATATATCAGCCTTCTGGTAATTTTTATTTTGAAAAGCAGAGTGTCGCAAGCGCATGCATATTACACATACAGCAGAGCGGTTGAAAAACTACTGGTTACTTGATCAGGACAACGAGGATCAAGAACAAACCGGCACAGAAAATATCCAATTTGATGATATCAATTTCATTCTGTGTGGCGTATTTTGTCTGATTGCTGTCCTCGCACTCATAATTTTCAGTATTGCTGCCCTGGTACGACAGGATGTTGCCTACGCCTTTACTCTGTTTGGTTTTGCGCTGGCAAACATAACAGGTCTCAGTGCAATCTGGATTAGCGGTGAAGACTGGCTTGCCAAGCATTTTACGACTGCATTAATGGCCATCCTCTGTATCTACCTGTTTTACACGGGCGGCACCAACAACACAGGCCCTGTCATACTCTTGATTTTCCCTACTGTCGCTCTGTTTCTGCAGGGTAATAAAGTTGGCTCATACTCTGTATTGAGTTTATTGTTGATTGTGCTTGGTATTTATATCTTCGCCCCATTCTCATTTGATAACAGAATGTATTCCCCGACCTTTATCTCTCGCGTCCTGGTTGTCTTTGTTGTGGTTGCCTCATTATCTTATGCCTTTGACTTTTTCAGGGATAAATCTGAAGAGAGTTTTGTATCAAGCCAGTTAGCACTTGAACACGGCAATATTGAGGATCCCGACACCGGCCTGGCCAATCGGGCATTGATGCAAAGACTGCTGGAGATAGAAACAAATCGGTGTAAACAATATCAGCGCCCCGGCTGCCTGATACATATCGATTTGCATATTGAACTGGCTGAACAATTTAAATTTTTGGGCGACGGCCACAAGCATGTGAATAAAAATATTGTACGAATATTTGAAAAGGTACTGCGAATTACTGATATCCCCGGACACTGGTCACAAAATCAGCTACGTATCATTCTACCTGAGACCAGTTATGAAGAGGCGTGTAAACTGGCCGCTAAAATTTATGCTGTTTTTAAAAATTATAACAAGCTGTTTGATGATCAGACCGTTGCTGTGAAGGCTACAATTTCTACAAAAGAAATCACCTCTTAAAAATCAGGAGTGATACAACCTGATAATTCATGGCTGGTCTGTAATCGATTTGGCTTTAGTAAACAGTCCGCATGCTATTGCTGCCATGCCAATTGCAGCAATTCCCAGTGCGCCATAACCAAAATTCTGTCCAAGTGCACCGCCAACAAAGGGCCCCATCGCAGCACCAAACATGGCCATGGCTGGCGTTGCAGAAGCAGCACGGCCAGTCTGATCCAGTTTTGCCAGCAAACCAAAAGCAAAGGTATGGGTAAATATCATCACAGCAACATATATAGCAGTCGCAGGTGCCCAGAACTGAATGGCAGTGGCCATGGTTACAATTAATGCGACGAGTCCCTGAAATATCGGCCCGATCTGGGTTACGCGATGTGCATTTAAACGGTTTTGCAGCCATGCAGCCAATGGTGCTGGCAGCAGGAAATTAATGATACCGAGGGCTATCAAAACGCCCTGAACTTGAGACTGGGAAAAGCCACGCTCACCACCAATAACTTCTACGAATGAAAACACCATGGATTGATTAAAAGCCATAAAACTGACACCCAGAATAATCATCCAGACAGCTTTGCCAAATGGTTTCAATTCGACCTGTTTTAAATCTTCACCGGGATTGCGAAACAGTGTGGCCGAACTAATTGCAGCAACTGCCATGAGCACACCAAAGACCACGAAAAGCGCAGAGCCACCAAATGCAATCAGAATTTGCGGCACGCCACCCAGGAAAAGAATTCCAAAAAATCCCAGCGCGATACTAGCCATGGCAAAGAGTCTGTGAGGATTGGAACTGTGTGAAATAGTCCCATGTACCATGGACAAGGCAGAACCAACAGAAAGACCGCTGATCAAATGTAATACCAGAAGGACAGAATATGACGATTGGTTTACTGAAATGAAAAATGCTGCAGCCGCAATGGAAAAACCAATCGTAGCGGTTAATCGCTGATTAAGCTGTGTAAATCTTGGTGCCACAGTAATGCTGGCTATGGTTGCGCCAATTAAAAACAGGGTAGCCAGACCACCAGCTCCCTGTGGGCTGAAGGCATATCGTTGCACCAGCGCGCCTACCCAGACAGGTAGGGCAACAAGATCAATCATGCCGATAACATGACCCAGAATAAGTGCTATCAAAGCGGGAAAGCCCATTTTTTTCATTATTATTCTCCGGCTGTTGTTATGAGAAAATCATCTTTTAATTAAAGTAGCAACACCCATACCACCGCCAACACACAGTGAGGCAAGACCATAAGTGATATCGCGTTTTTGCATTTCATGGATCAACGTAACGAGAATCCGGCAACCACTGGCGCCAATCGGATGGCCAAGTGCTATGGCACCGCCGTTGACATTGACCAGGTCCTGATCAAGATTCAAATCCCTGCAAACTGCGAGTGACTGTGCGGCAAACGCCTCGTTTAATTCAATCAATTCAATATCGCTTAGAGAAAGATTGCCCCAATCAAGACATTTCTGGATGGCATTAACAGGACCAATTCCCATAATTTTGGGATCAACCCCCACTGATGCCGTTGCAATGATGTCGGCCAGCGGTTCCAGGCCAAGCTCTTTAGCTTTTTGATCTGACATAAGCAGCACTGCAGCAGCACCATCGTCGATACCGGAAGCATTGGCTGCTGTCACCGTGCCGTCTTTATCAAACGCGGGTTGCAGGGAAGCTATTTGTTCAAGCGAGACATCCTTGCGAGGAAACTCATCGGTAGAAAATAAAAGATCATCGCCTTTTTTTTGGGGTACAGGCACCGGCACAATCTCATCGCTGAAGCGCTGACTTGCGAGTGCCTGCTGGGCTTTTTGCTGACTGTTAACTGCAAATTCATCCTGATCCTCGCGGTTGATAGCATATTGTTTTGCGAGCCGTTCTGCCGTTATGCCCATGTGGCAGCCATCAAAGGCATCAACAAGGCCATCATTCAGCATGCTGTCCACCAGTTCAGTATTGCCTAGTCGCAGTCCCCAGCGTGCTTTTGCCAGCAGGTAAGGCGTCGCGCTCATATTTTCCATGCCACCGGCCACAACCACATCGGCCTGTCCACTTTCGATCATGGCTACAGCCAGATTCACGGCTTTCAACCCCGAGCCACAAAGGTTATTGATGGACAGGGCAGGGACTGTGTTGGCCAGGCCTGCGTTAATTGCTGCCTGCCGGGCAGGCCCCTGACCCAGTCCGGCCTGAAGCACATTGCCCATGATGACTTCATCAACGCTATCCATGGGGCAGTCGGTTCTGTTGAACAGCGCCTTGATGACTATACTGCCGAGATCAGGCGCGGATACATTACTGATTGCGCCGCCAAATTTGCCGATAGGGGTTCGTACTGCTGAAACTATTGCGACCATATATGTTGCTACTCTTTATTTACTGCTTTAATGCATCGATATGTTTGAATAATTCCAGGCTTTCCGGATTTGCCAGTGCCGAGACATTTTTCAGGGCTCTACCGTGAATGGTATCGCGCACGGCAACTTCTGATATTTTACCTGACCGGGTTCTGGGAATGGCTGTCACCTGGATTACTTTTGAAGGAACATGTCGCGGCGTTGCCCCGGATCGAATCTGTTTTTTTATGGTGGCAATCAGGTTTTCATCGAGTTTTTGTCCGGTAATTAATTTAACAAAGAGAATAACGCGTTGATCGCCATGCCATTCCTGACCTATAGCCAGAGACTCTTCAACGTCGCTAATTTTTTCTACCTGGCGGTAAATTTCAGCTGTACCAATTCTGACACCACCCGGATTCAGTGTGGTATCTGAACGTCCATGGATGATGTAACCACCTGATGCAGTTTTCTCGATAAAGTCTCCATGAGCCCAGAGTCCCGGAAAACGCGCAAAGTATGCCGCCTCATAACGTGAGCCATCGTCATCGTTCCAAAATCCCAATGGCATGCTAGGGTGGGCATTGCGGCAGACCAGTTCACCGGATTCACCACTGACGGAGTTGCCATCATCGTCAAGTACATCGACATCCATGCCCAGAAAACTGCACTGTAATTCTCCCCGGTAAACTGGAAGCAGTGGGTTTCCACCCAGAAAGCAGGCACAGATGTCGGTGCCGCCAGAAATCGACGCAAGATGTACATCAGTTTTCCAGTCCTGGTAAATATGGTCGAAACTGCTGGGGATCAGCGGTGAGCCGGTAGACAGAATCAGTTTCAGCTTTTCCAGCTTATGCGTGTTACTCGGTTTGAGTTTTGCGTTCAGGCAGGCATCAATATATTTTGCCGACGTGCCAAACACCGAAATGGTTTCTTCATCTATCAAATCCAGTAAGCGCTCAGGCATGGGATAAAAAGGGTTGTCATCAAACGTGACC
>JAYPJO010000081.1:8415-9086 GCA_038128465.1 Gammaproteobacteria bacterium | reverse complement strand
GAGTAAGCATGCGCAACCTTATTACTTTTCTAGCCCTCATCCTGGTCTGTGTTATATCTGCAAATGCCCAGATAATAGAAGTCCGTGATTTTGAGAATGCAGAACAGGAAGAGCGCTTCAATTCACTGAGTGCCCAGTTACGCTGCCCGATGTGCCTGAACGCACCCTTGTCACAATCTGATGCGCCCATTGCCGCAGATTTACGTGCTGAAATCTATCAGCAGATAATGAATGGTTGCTCAAACGAAGAAATCATCACATTCATGACTCAGCGCTATGGTGATTTTATAAATTACCGGCCACCCCTGAACCCGGGTACTTATCTTTTGTGGTTTGGGCCTCTGGTTTTATTGCTGGCAGGTTTTTTTGTAGTCTGGCGGATGGGTAAAAACAGCCAGTTGCAGAAAACTGTTGAACTGACAGCAGAAGAAAAGCAAAAACTCGATACTTTGCTGGCTGAAAAAAATACTGAGCAGGGATAAGAACTGAAATAGTTGATCGACATGAGCGCACTCACCTTTTATCTTGTTTTTCTGATGCTGGCAGCTTCATCATTCATTTTGCTGCCAGTGCTGCGCTATAAGTAACACGATGCAGGGTCTCAAGACACCGAGCGTGATCAACAAAATCGTGAACTGTTCCAGCAAAATATTAAAGAGATTGAACACAGT
>JAYPJO010000081.1:4798-8405 GCA_038128465.1 Gammaproteobacteria bacterium | reverse complement strand
GTCTGGCAGAAAAACTAATTGAGCAGGAAGAATATGAAAAGTTAAAACTGGAGCTGGAAAGAAACTTTCTGAACGATATGGAAAGCAGCCATGCTCTTAAGCAGAGTTCAGCCAGCAGGTATACCAGACTGGTACCATTGGTCCTGATCCTGTTCATTCCCGTAGTGAGCATATTGTTCTACAGAAGTGTGGGTTCAGGTCCTGAGCTGGCGATACCGGAATTGATTGAAGAACTTAATACTATCGAATCCGTTGACCAGCAATTCGCAGCCCTGACTGAAATTGCTGACATACTTGATCAGAGTTTTCAGCGTCGCACGAGCGACATTCAAACCGGTTATACACTTGGTACGCTTTACATAAGCCTGGAAGAATATGCTGATGCTGTACGGGTATTTTACACCTTGTCTAATGAATTGGAAGATGGTCCCGATAAAGCAACCGTACTGGGACAACTGGCACAGTCTCAATACCTGCTGGCTGATTCCACAATAACACCGACTGTTCAGAATACGATAGATGAAGCATTGCTGCTCAATAACAACGAGCAGGCAATCATGAGCATACTGGCGGTTGAAGCATTGCTAGCAGAAGACCTGGAAGGTGCTGCCAATTACTGGCGGCGCCAGGTTTCACAATTACCGGTTGGCAGTGAGCAGGTAGCCCAACTGAATGAACGCATTGCTACCCTAGAAGCCTATCTGGATGATCCTGAAGAGTTTGCTGAATCAGCACAAAATGCTGTTGAACTAACAGTTACAGTTAGCATTGATGAAAGCATACAGGAACAGATTGCCCCCGGTGAATTGGTCTATATTTTTGCAAGGAGTGAAGGTACACCACCGCTGGCGGTATTGACATTCGCCCCCGAGGATTTGCCAGTAACAGTGACATTAAATGAAAGCATGGCAATGCTACCTCAATTCACCCTGGCTTCAGTTGAAACGGCTTATGTTGGTGCCAATATTGCTCCGCAAGGACAGGCAGTTGCTGAATCCGGCGACTTCCAGGTGCTGTCAGACAGCTTTGTTATTACAGAACAAAGTGATCGAATCGAGCTTGTCATTAAAGATCGATTACCATGATTAACTCGACGAATTAAAAGAGATAAAGCTGTTGGCAGACCTTTCTGCAATACGTTCACTATTTTCAAACAGGAATTTTGCCATTTATGTCAGTGGCAACAGCATTTCCCTGATTGGTTTCTGGATGCAGCGCCTGGCGATCAGCTGGCTGACATGGGAAGTCACCGAATCCGAGTTCTGGGTTGGTGCTGTCGCCTTTGCTGAGCTGGGACCACTATTGGTGATCAGTCCAATTGTTGGGGTCTGGGCAGACCGGGCTAACAGGAAGGTACTGACGATTTTATGCCAGGCCACCATGATGCTGGTTTCGCTGATTCTGTTTATTATGATTACGATAGATTTTATTTCTATCAAAGTACTTTTTACATTCGCCTTGCTCGATGGCATCCTGCAGGCAACTCACCAGCCGATTCGACTGGCCATCATCCCAAACCTGGTCAACAAGAGAGATATTGTTTCGGCATCATCGTTTACTGCTGTGGTTTTTAATGTAGCGAGGTTGCTGGGACCAGCCCTGGCTGGCGTCATCATATCCCTGTTTGGTTCAGCTATTGCAGTACTGTGTAATACTATTACTTACATTCCGATATTGTTGGCCTGGAGTTTTATCAAGCTCCCGGCGACAAAAACCGTCAATGCCGGCGCTTCATTTGCAAAAGGTCTGGAAGAAGGCGTGAGTTATGTCAGAAATATCCCGGGCCTGACACATATATTTGTCCTGCAAACCAGCCTCGCCTGCGGAATACGGCCAGCGACATTAATGCTGGCTGCATTTGTAGGAGCTGTCTACAGGGGAGGGGCAGAAGACCTGGCCATCTATACCGCCGTTCTAGGTATGGGCGCTGTAATCGGTGGTCTGTATATAACAATACGGGGAAAAGCCAAGGGGCTTGTAAGGAGTATGCTGATTAACAGTCTGATTGCGATCATTGCCCTGGCTATCTTTGCATGGACGACACAGTATTACCTGGGCTTATTGGCAGTATTTGTCATTGGCTGGACCATCACCCTGAGTTCTGTCTCCAGCCAGACCATGGTGCAAAACAGTATTGATGATGAAATTCGGGGCAGGGTGCTGAGTTTATGGGCAGCATTAACCAGGGGTGCTGCTGCCATAGGCGTATTGGTTATCGGATTCTTTGCAGATTATTTTGGGCTGTTATGGAGCAATATTGTAGCTGCCGTATTATGCCTGATTGCCCTGATCTGGTTCTGGAAACAATCTCACCATATGCGTACGTATTTTGAAAATTGACAAGGTGCTAAAGTATATTATTTCAAGGTTTTAGCGATCCTCGCAGGCAGTGGGATTCCATTGATCATCGTCTGCCATGGGTTTGAAGCTTGAACTGGTGAAATAGGGCTCTGTCAGATAGACCGGATCATCGACAATCACCATGACAGTGATCCACTTTTCCCCATAAGTGTCATGACGACGGAAATACTCGGTCACAACAGCATCTTCACTATAAGGTGCACCGTTGCGGCGAATATAACCAGCACGCAGATTACGCGTAACCACTTTCAGTGCATCCCCTTGCCATTCGGCTACAGAGTCACCTTGCCAGGATCGTGAAGAGCTCATCGCTTCATCGGGGTTGAAATGAAATAGACGGGTTTGCATACCATGATCAGTTTCCAGGCGCAGTGTGTCGTCATCCTCCCAGGTGATATTGATTCGTACCGGCATACGCAGGAGGTTGCCAGCACCGTATGATCTGCAGGTGCCTTCATCCTCATCCGGATCCCATAAATTACCGACTCGCAGACCTTCTTCATTTAAAGGCAGGCTGACGAAATCACCTTTGGGTGGTGTATACATGCGCCAGCGCCAGTCTTCGGTTACTAAAGTGGTCCAGTAACCTTCCAGGTCTATGGGTGCTGCGTCCCGGGGAGACTGCATCACTTCCTGTGCTACTGATACCTGCTGCAGGCCCAGGGTAAGTACAGCACCGGTCAGTAAATTTTTCAAAAGTTTCATCTTTTTATCTCTTGTTATTCTGTGTTTAACGGGCGCTGAGCTCATTATAGATTGTTTCCACGAACTGGTCTGTCGTCCAGAAACCACTGTCAGAGCCATAGCGTGGGTCATAATCATAGGTTGGTTGGGTTGCCATGACTTCTTCCAGGGAGTCGCCCTGATCTATGCGGTAGGCAATGCGGTCACGAATAATGGTCAGCATGTCGCGATAATCCAGCACATCGGCTTCATCTGAAATTCGACCATGACCGGGGATCACCAGGGTGCCGCCTTCCTGTCGGTCTGCAGGAACCGTAATATCTAGCAGGTTGTTAAGCCCGTCAATAATGCCCTGCAGGCTGCCACCATTAGCCACATCGATATAGGGGTAACCGGTTGTATTGAAAATATCACCCGCACTCACCACATCGGCACGCCGGAAAAATATAAAGCTGTCACCATCGGTATGGGCATTTGGCTGATGGCTCAACATGATGGCTTCGCCATTAAAAAAGAAATCCTTTTTCTCCACAAAATAGGTATTTGTTGGCCAGCCTTCTAC
>JAYPJO010000081.1:0-4788 GCA_038128465.1 Gammaproteobacteria bacterium | reverse complement strand
CTACAGGAGGTGGCTCATCCATAGCCAGTATCGTATTTAGAACATTTTCATGGGATACGACCAGGGCCTGACCTGCCATAATGGAAAACACATCCTGTGTATCGCCACCGCCATTACCACCAGCAATATTGCTACCGCGCGGTGCTAATGCCGCATTTCCACCAATATGATCGGGATGACCATGGGTGTTGACGATATATGTCAGTGGCCCATCATCAAGGCTGCGGATGGCAGCGTAAATCTTGTCTGCCAGTGGTTCAAACATGGTATCCACCATGAGGATTCCCTGTTCTCCTATCTGTACCGTGATATTGCCACCAGCGCCAACCAGCATGTAAATATTACCCCTGACATGAAAAGTTTCTATTTCAACGTCATCAAAATTTTGCTGGGCCTGTCCGGTTAATGGGTTCAGCAGAAAAGCGATACAGAAGGCTGTAACTGCCTGCCGCTTTATCCTGCTTAAAAATCTTGTCATATCCATCTCCTTGACGAAGGATGTACTTTAACTATATGTTTTTATTGGTTTTATCTGCTGGTTTCAATGAATGAAGGGTACTGAGTCTGTGCCCCACCAAGAACGCCTTCCAGCGGCAGGTTATAGCGTTCAGCATGCTCACCCAGAAAAGGGTTTTGCCCAGGCAGGTAATGCGGTACTTCCCCACGTTCCATTTCAACTTCAACGAGGTATTCACATAGATAAGGTGCTATACGCTGGCGCAGGTCTATTTTCCAGTTGTTGGTTCGGATAAAAGGTTCAGTTAAATACACCGGGTCATTTACAATAACCACCTGTGTCATATAGTCACCTTCACGATAGAAATACTCGGTGTATTCAGCAAGGTCACTACGCGGAACACCGTTGCGACGCGACCAGCCCTGTTTCAGGTGAGTGGTCCTGACAACCAGAACGTCACCTTCCCAATGACCGGTTGAAAAACCCTGCCAGGTATGTGGTGCGTATTCGGGTGGATGATCCCGGCCGTCCATCCAGACAGTTCGTTCAGGAGCCTGCCAGCGAATGCGGTTATGATAGGCAATCAGCTGTTGTGTTTCTGAATCCACTTCCTTCCACCAGCGTGTATCGCTGGGCCCACGGCTGCCATAATCAGAAGGGTGTGGTTTGCATTGGTGTTCTGGCAGGGTCAATAAGGTAGCACTCCAGGCCAGTGCACGGCGACGGGCCGCTTCATTGATCGGTATACCCTGGTATTCCACCATTTCCGGCCCGGGTCTTCGTTCATCTTCATCTTCGTGGAAAACAGCAGCCCATTCACCACTGATGTCTATCTGGGCATGTGCCGAAAAAGGCAACATGGCACTGAAGAGCGCAAGAATTAACAAGGGGCTTCGATTGCCTTCAGATAACAAATTAAATGAAAAAAGAGTCATGCTTCCTCCATGGATTCTTGTTATGTGTGAGTTCCAGCGGGAAAGTGCCGCCCCGCTTATAAAAGGGAGGCGGCCAGGCCAAGTTATAACCAGCCTTCGTCCATTGGGGAATCCGGGTCTGCGGTGATATTCAGCATCGCACAATGATGATAGGTATAACCACCTTCCCTGTGACCTGGATGGTCAGCCATGAACTGAACAATCTGCAGTACACAGGCTTCGCAATCGATATTGGGGATTCTAACTTCAGTCTGGATTGGTCCGGTACGACGTTCATAATTTCCCA
Organism: Gammaproteobacteria bacterium; assembly: GCA_038128465.1. Lineage (GTDB taxonomy): Bacteria > Pseudomonadota > Gammaproteobacteria > Pseudomonadales > Pseudohongiellaceae > UBA5109. The sequence goes on along the minus strand of JAYPJO010000081.1, from coordinate 3,110 downwards.
GTAAGCCATCTGCTAAAACCGGTGCCTGTGGATTTTCTGCAATAGGGAAACGGCCTGAAACAGGTCTTGGCTCAGGACCACGCCCACCCATCACCATCTCAATCGGCATAGCATCTGCAGGCAGAAAGTTCATACGACTGGCTAAAGCGACACGGTAATGTCCGGGATGATAAATGGTCTCCTCAATATCTATGGTTAGCATCTGTCCGCCGGTAAGCTCGGTTATGGCACCAGTACGGGTTCCGCCATCAGCCAGCGTCCCGCCACAGGGAGCCAGTTTTTGAGGGTCACCTCTTTCATCTTCTTCAATCCAGGATGCAGGAGAGTTTAATTTGAAATGTGCATGAGCACCTGTCGCTGCAAGGCCGATAGCTGCAGCAAGTGTAATTTTTTTGAGTAATTGTGTTTTCACGAAGAGTTCCTGTTGTTATTAGTAATGGAAATACAGCTAGAAAGATTATTATCTATTGAGTCCGCTTAGACAAGGCTATTAAGGCCTAATAAAAGGTAAAGAAAAAGGAACTTTGTTAGAAAAAATAAGTAGCCGGGTTGTTATACCTGTCGTATTCAGCCTGATGTCATTTCCATCTTTCACTACAGGTAGTATCTCTCTTAAGGACGTAATTTGTGCTATCTTTTCTGCTTTCCAGTTGCGGAAATAGAATTTAATAGAAGGATAAACAAGCATGAATGTTAAAAAATCTATAAATCCGGCTCTGTTCTTTATCACCACAGGACTGGTGGCTTGCAGTGCTGACAATGAAACGGTCTCTGAAGCCATGCCAGCTGCACAGATTGCCGAAGCTGTCAGCTGCGAGCAGATTGCCGCGGTGGTACCGGCAGGCATAACAATCAGTCAAGCGCAGTTAATTGCTGCCTCAGAAGAAATTCCTGTTGATCATTGTCAGGTCCTGGGTCAGATTGATCAGCGTACCGGTAGTGACGGCAACCCCTATGCGATTTCCTTTGATTTGCGTCTGCCGGATGACTGGTCGGGAAGATTCGTTCACCAGTTTAACGGGGGTAATGATGGACAGGTTGTCCCTGCACTTGGCAGGCTCGGTGTTATGGCACCCAATGACGGTGCTCTGGCCAGGGGCTTTGCCGTGATCTCCAGTGATGCCGGGCATGATGGGTCAGCTCACCCTGAAGCCGGTCTGGCAGGCTCCAACCGTTTCGGACTGGAATTTGAATCACGTAAAGATTACGGCTATGACGCGGTAGCCACCCTGCATCCCGCTGCCTTGGCATTGACCGAAGCCTATTATCAGGAACCGATCCAGTATACCTATGGCCTGGGTTCATCCAATGGCGGCAGACATGCCATGATCGCAGCAAGCCGCATGCCTGATCAGTTTGACGGCCTGATTGCCGGATATCCAGGGTTTAATTTGCCAAGAGCTGCAGTACAGCATGCCTGGGATGTTCAGAATTTCCGCAGTGTCAGTGACAGCCTGCAACAAGCTTTTTCTCGTGAAGAACTGGCGCTGGTAGGAGAATATGTTACTACTGCCTGTGATGCCTACGACAGTCTGCAGGATGGGATCGTGTTTGATGTCACCAGCTGTCAGGCCAATTTTGAGCCTGCCGTCATGTCGTGCACTAGCAGTGTGTCAGATGAATGTCTGTCGGACGAAAAAGTAACAGCGCTGACAAACATCATTAGTGGACCGGTAAACAGTGCCGGCGAGCAACTGTACAGTGAATGGGCTTGGGATACCGGGCTGGCCTCAGGTGGCTGGCGCGCCTGGAAACTTGAAAGTGGAATCCCGCCCTGGGACGGACAGCCGATCATTGCCATCATGGGAGCCGGATCACTGGCTCAGGTATTTACCACACCGCCAACACCACTGGAAGGCAATTCGGAAAGTCTGGAGCAATACCTGATGGGTTTTGATTTTGATGAAGATGCGCCAAAAATTGACGCCACATCACTTGAATATCCGGAATCAGCTATGGAACTTATGACGCCCCCGGATTCTGACAATCCAACCCTGGCAGGGATGGAAGCTAATGGTGGGAAATTACTGATTTTTCATGGTGTATCCGATCCGGTATTCTCTTTCATGGATACTGTAAACTGGTATGAAGACCTGCTGGTCAATAATCCTGATGCATCGGACTTTGTATCACTCTATGCTGTGCCAGGAATGCCACATGGCCCGGGTGGCGCCGCGCCTGACCTGTTTGATCCGTTGAGTAAAATGGTGGAGTGGGTTGAGAATGGTACAACGCCGGGAACAATCACTGCGACTGTTCGTGAAGACAATCAGGAGGCTCCTGAAAGTTTGCGTGGCGTGTCCAGAAAACTCTGCCCCTGGCCTGCCGTATCACGCTTTGTCGGACCTGATCCAGCCACTGCTGAATCATTCGCTTGTGTTATCACAGAATGAAGTATTACATATTAAAAATGGTGAATAGCATACATGTGAAAGGGCTTTTATATTTCCTGCATTCAATATGTTGAAAATTCCTATGAAACCCTTTCACGCTTTCATCACCTTCGTTTCAAGCCTGTTCCTGCTCGGATTAGCCAGTCCTGTATCTGCTCAATCCGATGTTGAGATTACTGCCTGTGAAAGTTTGCAGGGTCTGCGCAGTCTTACCATTATTCAGGCAGGTATACGGGAAAACCAGCAGCACGCTTCATCCTATTGTTATGTACGGGGCATTATTAGCCCTGCTATCCACTTTCATGCCCAACTACCATTGCCGCAGAACTGGAGAGCAGAAATTTTATATGTCGTTAACGACATAAAATCTATTTGATCTGAAAAAGGGTAAATCTTTCTAAGAAGGCTGAAGTGTAACTAGTGGGTCAGAGTATAAACCGCATAATTGACCCCGAGTTGAATACCTAGCGCTGCATCCTGCTGTGGATAGCGTGGATTGTCTTGGTGTTGCCAGGAATCGCCCATGTCATTATTAAATGATATCGCGACCATGACCCTGCCACTGTCATCAAGAATTGCTTTCCATTGGGGAATTGCGCCATCTGCCCGATAGGGTACACCACGTCCAGACAGGGAGCGCATATTGCTTATCTGTTTTCGCTCGCTTAGGTCATAGATAATATTGAAAACTGCATGATCATCGGGTAAATCAATAAC
>JAYPJO010000080.1:8776-9108 GCA_038128465.1 Gammaproteobacteria bacterium | reverse complement strand
GGTTAATAGCTTATCGAGGGTTCGAATCCCTCCCTCACCGCCAATTTTAGAAAATGTCCTCGTGGTCTCGGAGGCCGCAAGCGGCATGCAAGCACACCCTGGAAAGTGTGTATAGGTTAATAGCTTATCGAGGGTTCGACCAGCTCGCGTTAGCGAGCGCAGCGCGACCCGTTTTTACAGGGTCGTCCCGCAGGGATTTGCGTTGCAAACCATCCCACCCCAACCGCCTACTATAAAACCCGTTTCACAAAAAGTAACAGTTGCTTGGCTTTTTTAAAAATGGAGCTTTATACTGCACATGCTTTAAAACCCGTTTAACTGTTGATATAGGT
>JAYPJO010000080.1:6798-8766 GCA_038128465.1 Gammaproteobacteria bacterium | reverse complement strand
GTTTAAATAGAACATGAAGCCCACCAATATTGGTGATCCAGATTACTTTCATAAGGTAGTAGATTGTCAATGGGCCTGTCCCGCCCATACCCCAGTTCCCGAATATATTCGCCTCATTGCCGAGAAGCGTTATTCCGATGCCTACATGGTCAACTGGAATTCCAATGTGTTTCCAGGCATCCTCGGGCGCACCTGCGATCGTCCCTGTGAGCCTGCCTGTCGTCGGGTTCGGGTCGAAGAACAGGCAGTTGCTATTTGTCGCCTGAAACGTGTGGCAGCAGATTTTAAAGATGATATTCGTGCTCGTCTTCCCAGTATACCCAAGAAGAAAAATGGCAGGCACATAGCCCTGATTGGTGCCGGTCCTGCTTCATTAACGGTGGCCCGGGACCTGCTGCCCCTGGGATATGAAGTCACCCTGTTCGAGAAAGATGCTGTTGCCGGTGGTGCCATGCGTACTCAGATTCCCCGTTTCCGTTTACCTATGGAAGTGTTGGAAGAAGAATTACATTACATCCTTGATATGGGTGTAAATTGCCGTTTTGGCGAAGAGATCACCAGCATGCAAGCATTACTGGATGAAGATTTCGACGCTATCTTCGTGGGAACCGGCGCCCCTCTAGGCAAGCGACTGGATCTGCCGGGCTACGAGGAAGGCAAGGCCAATATTCATACCGGCATAGAATGGCTGGCCAATGTGGCATTTGAACATATCGATTCCATCGGTAAACGGGTAGTCGTGCTCGGTGGAGGTAATACCGCCATGGATTGCTGTCGTACATCGAAGCGTCTGGGTGGCGAAGATGTGGTTGTCACAGTACGTAGTGGTTTTGATGAAATGAAAGCATCGCCATGGGAAATTAAAGATGCCATGGCGGAAGATATTCCCATCCTGAATTTTCATGTGCCCAAAAAATACCTGATAAAAGACGGCAAGCTCTGCGGTATGGAATTCGAGAAAGTGCGCAAGGAACTGGATGAAAATGGTAAACGCCTGCTGATTCCAACTGGAGAAGATCCGGTAATCATTCCCTGTGATGATGTTCTTTGTGCTATTGGTCAGGATAATAGTTTCCCCTGGATAGAAAGAGATATTGGTATCGAGTTCGATCAGTGGGAATTACCGGTTCTGGGAGAGGATACTTTTCAGTCTACCCATGAAAAAGTTTTCTTTGGTGGCGATGCGGCTTTTGGCCCGGACAACATCATAACGGCTGTAGCCCATGGGCACGAGGCAGCTGTTTCGATCCACCTCTTTTGTGACAAGCAAAACGTGAATGAGCGTCCGGCAGCCATCACATCTCTCACCAGCCAGAAGATGGGTATCCATCAATGGTCTTATGACAACAATATAAGTAATGATGTGCGTTTTGCAGTTCCCCATGCCAAGAAAGAACAGACGCTTAACGATATCAACATGGAAGTGGAATTGGGTTATGACGAAGAACTGGCTCAGCTGGAGACCCTGCGATGTCTGAATTGTGATGTGCAAACTGTATTTACAGACAAGTTATGCATAGAGTGTGATGCATGTGTGGATATTTGTCCGACAGATTGCATAACGTTTACTGACAATGGCGAAGAGGAAGATCTCAGGCAGCGTCTGCTGGCTCCGGCAAAAAATACTGAGCAGGATCTGTATGTATCAGGTCAACTCAATACCGGCAGAATCATGGCAAAGAATGAAGATATTTGTCTGCACTGTGGACTGTGTGCTGAACGCTGTCCCACCAGTGCCTGGGATATGAGAAAATATCTGCTAAATACAGCCAAGGCGGTTAATGCATGTCAGCGCTAATCAAATCCAGCAAAGTGGAAAGTCCACTGAAAGTAAATGATTTCGTGGTCAAATTTGCCAATGTCAATGGCTCCGGTTCGGCCAGTGCAAACTCCATGTTTGCCAAGGCTGTGTTTCGCATGGGTATCCCGATCAGTCCTCATAATATTTTCCCTTCCAATATCCAGGGC
>JAYPJO010000080.1:5440-6788 GCA_038128465.1 Gammaproteobacteria bacterium | reverse complement strand
GGGCTTACCCACCTGGTATGAAGTGCGTATCAATGACAATGCTTTTCTTGGTCGCAAGGAAGGGGTCGATCTCATGGTGGCAATGAATGAGCAGACTATAGGTAAGGATATAGATGAAGTAGTACCTGGTGGTTACGTTCTTTATAACTCGTCCAAGGCGCTGCCTAATGAGCTAATCCGGGATGATATAAATTACCTGCCAATCCCTTTAAAGGATATTTGCCTGAAGGAATTCGAGCAGCCGGCTCAACGTCAGCTGTTCAAGAATATTGTCTATGTTGGGGCGCTGTCGGCATTTCTGGATATTGAATTTGAAATTCTGACAGGCATGGTTAGTGATCAGTTCCGAGGTAAGGAGCGACTCATACTGCCCAATATTCACGCTCTGGAACTGGGTCATCAATACGCAAAAAACAATTTCAGTTGCCCACTTAACCTGCAACTGAAAAGGAGCAACCAGACAGAGAATAAAATACTGCTGGATGGAAATACAGCCATCGGACTTGGTTGTGTTTATGGAGGCGCCACAATAGCCAGCTGGTATCCGCTGACACCGTCAACATCGGTGGTCGATGCATTCGGTAAATACTGCAAGCGACTGCGCATAGATGCGGGCACCGGAAAGAAAAAATACTCCATTGTGCAGGCAGAAGACGAAATATCTGCCATCGGAATTGCCGTCGGTGCGGGCTGGAATGGAGCCAGGGCTTTTACGGCCACCAGCGGTCCGGGCATATCCCTGATGCAGGAATTTCTCGGTCTAGCTTATTTCGCTGAAATACCGCTTGTAATCTTCAATATACAGCGAGCAGGTCCATCTACCGGCATGCCAACACGCACTCAGCAGGGCGACCTGATGAGCTGCGCCTATGCTTCGCACGGTGATACCAAGCAGGTTTTACTGTTTCCTGCTGATGCCAAAGAATGTTTCAAATTTGCGGCCAGCTCTTTTGATATTGCTGAACGTCTGCAAACCCCCGTTATTGTTATGAGCGACCTCGAACTGGGTATGAATGAACAGATGGCAGATGAATTGGAGTGGGATGATTCCAGGGTCTACGATCGAGGCAAAGTACTTGATGCCGCGCAGTTGGAAGAGCTTGAAAAATACGGGCGTTACCAGGATGTTGATGGAGATGGTATACCCTACAGAACCTATCCGGGAGCACATCCGGAAAAGGGCAGTTACTTCACCAGAGGTAGTTCCCACGATGCCAATGCAGCCTATACTGAGGATGGTAATGTCTATGCCGAAGTAATGGACCGGCTGACATTGAAAATGCAAACGGCTACCCGGTATCTCCCTGAACCTGAGATATCAGACACTGCTTCGAATAGACTGGGGCTT
>JAYPJO010000080.1:0-5428 GCA_038128465.1 Gammaproteobacteria bacterium | reverse complement strand
GTATTTGTGGGGACGACCAGCAGCGCGATTCCGGAAGTACTGGATTCATTAAGCAAGAAGGGCATACAGCTGGACACCTTGCGTATCAAAGCCTTTCCCTTCCATGACTCTGTGAAAGAATTTATCGATAAGCATGAACTGGTATATGTGGCTGAGCAGAACAGAGATGCCCAGCTCAAGAATTTATTGAAGATCGAATGCAATATCAATGAAGATAAAATGCATTCCATCCTGAGTTATAACGGTGTGCTGATCACAGCGCAACATATAGAAACGGAGATAGTAGATTCACTTGCAGACCTGCCAGACTCCGATGAGGTTTCCGCCTGAGGATCCAGACTGATATGAGTTATATACTAAAACCAAAATTTCACCACCCGGACCTAAAGGTTAATGACCTGGGTCTGACCCGCCGTGACTATGAAGGGAGCCTGACCACTCTATGTGGCGGTTGCGGACATGATTCAATTAGCGCGGCCATCATCCAGGCTGCGGCAGACATGTCAATTGAGCCCCATCGGGTGGCAAAAATTTCCGGCATTGGCTGCTCATCCAAAATCCCTACCTATTTCCTGTCAAAATCCCACGGCTTTAATTCTGTTCACGGCAGAATGCCTTCAGTTGCCACGGGTGCCAACATCGCTAATAAGGAATTACATTATCTGGGTATATCGGGGGACGGCGACACTGCTTCTATCGGGATGGGTCAGTTCTGTCATATTGTCAGACGGCGAATCAATATGCTTTATATAGTCGCCAATAATGGTACCTATGGTCTTACCAAGGGTCAGCTATCAGCAACGGCAGACCTGGGTTCCAAAACCAAGTGGGGAGAAGAAAGTCAGTATGACAATATTGACCTGGCCGTCCTGGCTATCGAGTTGGGAGCAAGTTTTGTAGCACGAAGTTTTTCCGGGGACAAAAATCAGCTGGTACCATTGATACAGGCAGGGCTGTCACACAGAGGGTTTGCATTTATCGACGTTGTGTCTCCCTGCGTCACATTTAACAATACTGAATTTTCTACCCATGGTTACAAGAATATCTGGGAAAATCATGTGGCTCTCAGCGAAATCGACTTCGTCCCCATGAGAAAAGAGATCACCACCCGCTACCAGGAAGGTACGGATAAAGAGGTAACACTTCATGATGGCTCGGTAATTCACCTGCATAAAACAGGTAATAATTACGACCCATCGGATAAGGAAAATGCCATACACCACATCAATGAGCATAAGAAGGACGGTAAGATTGCAACCGGTCTGTTATACATTAATCAGTCAACCGGTGACTTACATGAATTGCAGGATACTGTGGATAAACCATTCAATACCCTTACAGCTGCTGACCTTTGTCCAGGTAACGAGGTGTTGGACGGAATTAACAAAACTTTTCGCTAGAACCTGTGGAGCAGAGCTTAACCAATACCTGCAGTAGTCAGGTACTGCCATTTAGTACCTGAGTGAAGGACTTTTTATGCCAGTAAAGCAAAAATCCAAAGCACTTCAACAACAAGCAATACAAAAAGCAGATAATAAGAGTTCGAATTACCCTGAATTACCAAGAACCTTAGGTCAGCATCTTCGCCATGCGCATTTAATGATGTGGAGAGACTTTAACAAGAATGTCGGGCATGGAGGTTTAAGGCCAGGGCAATATACATTATTGGATGCGATAGAAAGAAATCCTGGCATTTCTCAAATAGAAGTCTCCAGGCTCATTGATTTGGATAAAGCGACAGTAGTCTCACTTGTTCATAGCCAGGAAAAACTTGGCTGGACAAAAAGAAATCAATCAAAACAAGACAGGCGACGGCATGAATTATTTTTAACTGCCAAAGGGAAAAAGCAGTTAAAAAAGATTCGGAAAGAAATGCAAAAACACGATAATAAATTCAAAGAGCTGTTTAACAACAAGGAATATAAACAGCTTATTGAAATGTTAAAAAGAATTTATGAATCTGAAGTGCCGGAAACAACAAAATCCTGAGACATATATTAAAGCATTAATTTTGTGTTATTGAATAAGCGGTTAATTAGCGGCAATTAACATCTTCTCCAGCGATGATTCGGGGAATTAACTCGAGGACATAATCCAGTATAGCGACCCCATCGATGTCATGCCGCTCAAGATTTATTGCGTCTATCAAGGCAAGCTCATTATAAACCTGATTAAACCTGTCCTGTTCGGACTGATCAATGTCTATAAATTCGACACCCTGTTCAATACCATATTCCACACCTTTCTGGTTTCCTATTGTTAAATAATGCGTAATTTGCTGTTCCCAATACCGACCGCTTTCGACCAGGAGTGTTTGCAGATCTTCAGGGAGCTGATTCCAGGTTCTGTTGCTGATTGCGCGGGAAGGGTATCCACCTCTGTGCATTGGCAGCATGCTGAAATATTCACCAATTTCCGCAAAATGCATGGAAAACAGGGTATCTTCCGGGGTCAGTAAGCCATCTATAATTCCCTTGGAAAAAGCCGGGTAAACGTCACCCATTGGCATTAAAACAGCGTCGCTACCCAGTTCATACAAGACCTGGACCAGTGCCGTGGGAGCCCTTAAACGAAGGCCAGCCAGGTCGTCAATAGTATTTATTGCTCTGCCCCTGGTCAGTATGTAAGAAGGCGTTCCTCCTTGCACAGCCAGGACCTTGATACCCTCGAGTTCCTGGTTGAATATTGGGAAGTCCCGCATCAAACAATGGTAGACCTCTATCTGGGTTTCCGGTTCATCAGCGCCAATATAAAACCCGGTCTGGGCCCTGATTGCCTGCATGCCGGCACGCATGTAAATGGGTGTGATCATGGCAATATCGGTTACGCCATGTCGTAATTCATGCACGTTTTCATCACTGGAGATCAAGGTTCCTGACCAGAAGGGCTTGATTTGAATTCTGCCATTACTTTCACGCTCTACGTATGCCATCCAGTCTTTGTCTGCCTGAGAAAAAGTGTGATTTGGACTCAGGCTATTACCATAAGTCAGATGGTATATGCCGTCATCGTCTACAGTGACGGCGGAGGCTGGGAAAATGCTGGAATAGCTGAGTAAAACAAGTGCAATAACAGTTGATAGAAGTTTCATGCTATCTCTCATTGAATTGTTTTTATCGGATAATAGCTCTTTATTTGCCTGTTGTCTTTATTGGGCATCATTTGGGTATCATACTAACGAGATAATTTGCAATGCAAACTATTATTAATGTATAACGTTCTGGCGCCACAAATTATGGAAATATTGAATTCATGAAGTCTCCGCTGGAAAAAGTAAAGGTTATTGATTTTTCTCATGTAATGGCCGGGCCCTTTTGTACGCATACACTGCAGCAATTGGGTGCTGAGGTCATCAAGGTTGAACGGGTAGGCAAGGGTGATGTCATGCGACATTATGATCCTCGAGATGAATTCAAGGATAAGGCGCCGCCATTTATAGCCGTCAATACAGGCAAAAAATCCATTACGCTGGACTTGAAAAATCCCAGGGCAATTCAGATTGCAAAAAAATTAATCAGTGATGCAGACGTCGTCGTCGAAAATTTTCGTGCCGGGGTCATGGATAGACTGGGATTGGGTTACGAGGCATGTAAAGAAACAAATCCCGGCTTAATTTACTGTTCGATTTCCGGATTTGGCCAGTCAGGGCCACTCAAGGATAACCCGGCATATGATCATATCGTCCAGGCTATCTCTGGTGTTATGTCGTTGACCGGTGAACCAGGCAGCAAACCAATGAAAGTAGGATTTCCGGTATTGGATACATTTGCCGGATATACCGCTGCAATGGCCATATTGTCAGCATTGTTGCAAAAGCAGGAAGCAGGGAAGGGGCAATATATAGATATAGCCATGCTAGACAGCTCCCTGAATCTCATGATTTCCATGGTGGCGCCTTACCTGATTGCCGGAGATGTACCCAAAAAAGTGGGTAATCGTGGATTTAATAACAGCGCAACATCGGATACCTTTAAAGCAAAAGATAACGATATTTCCATTGGCGCAAACACTCAGAAACAGTATGAAAGTTTGTGTAAGGCCCTGGAACGTGAAGATTTAATTGACGATCCATTGTTTAACGCCCATGAGAATCGTATTCAGAATAAAGAAAAACTACGACATGAAATCGAATCCATGACTATGCAAAAGAATGCATTGGAATGGGAAGAGATACTGAATGCTGTTGATGTGCCATCGGCAGTTATCCGGAGTATTCCGGATATTTGTGAACATGAGCATTTGCGGACCAGGGATTTATTTATCTCCATCGGTGATAAAGAAAACCCGAATGGCTTTACTTTAAGGCCTGGGTTTAAACTGGATGCCGATGAGAATAACGCCGTTAATCCGGCACCTGCATTGGGCGAACATACTATGGAAATCCTGCAATCCCTGGATTATTCCACTCAGGAAATAACGGAATTCCTAGAAGAGAAAGTCGTGGCATGAAAAATAAAATTATCCAGCTTATTGAGAACGGGGTAAAAATTATTGGAGCCTTCGGCCTGATCGCCATAATGTTGGCGGTCTCCATAAGCGTGGCAGGAAGGCATCTGGGTATACCTGTCCCCGGATCAGTTGAAATCGCAGAGTTGCTGATTATCCTGGTAGCTGCAAGCTCTTACATCTATACCTCAATTAACAATAAACATGCTTCAGCCAGTTTCTTTGTAGATCATGTTTCAATTGAGGTGAGAAAATATCTGGCCAGGCTGCAAACACTATTCGCTATCATTCTTGGGGCAGGGTTAAGTGTCGGCAATTTCTGGTTGATTGTTGATGTCTGGTCTCTGGATGAAGCCAGTTTTTTACTGGGCATCCCTATCGTTCCTTTTCGCATTGTCTGGTTTGGTTCAACCTTTCTGGTAACTGTTTATTTACTCCTGAATTTATTTTCTTCAAAAATTGATGTTAGTGGAGATATTGAATTTTGAGCCCTGAAATGATCGCCATACTGGGGTTTATCATATTGTTGCTCCTGCTGGCAGCCGGGACACCGATTGGTTTTGCACTTGGTGCAGTGGGCTTCATTGGCCTGGTTATTCTGATATCCCTTGAAGCTGCACTGATAAAAATTGGCGTAATAAGTTTCGATATTGATTCCCATTATGAACTGGGTGTATTGCCGATGTTTTTGCTGATGGCCCATTTCTGTTTTGCATCAGGCGCCAGTCATGCTTTTTTTGATGTGGCTGCCAAATTTTTTGGACATCGTCGTGGTGGCCTGGCCATGGCTTCCGTTGGCGGTTGTGCCGGATTTGGTGCTGTCAGCGGGTCGAGCCTTGCTACTGCGGCAACCATGGGCCTGATTGCCATACCGGAGATGAACAAGCATGGATACCACCCTGCATTAACCACCGGTTCAGTAGCGGCAGGGGGCACTATCGGTAGCCTGATTCCACCAAGCGGCATGCTGATTGTTTACGGG
>JAYPJO010000079.1:7417-9212 GCA_038128465.1 Gammaproteobacteria bacterium | reverse complement strand
CCCTATGGTAAGGGCAAGGAACTCTCCGCCTACCTGACCAAGGCACCCGGTGACGGCCCCCACCCCATAGTGGTGTTCTGCAACGGCCTGGACAGTTTCAAGGAAATGCTCTGGCTGGGCGGCTTTCCCTACTCCCTGGCCGAGCGCGGTATCAGCACCTTGTGCGTTGACCAGCCGGGTACCGGCGAGGCCTTACGGCTAAATGCAATACCGGCCACCTATGCCAGTGAGGAATGGGCATCAAAGTGGGTGGACTGGCTGGAAACTCAGGATTTTGTTGATGCATCCCGAATCGGCATGACAGGTATTTCCCTGGGAGGCCATTTTGCCCCACGCGCTGTTGCCTTCGAACCCCGTTTTGCATCCGGTGCCTGCTGGGGAGCCAACCATAACTGGGCAGAAGTACAGCAGAAACGTCTTAATCGCGAAGGGGAAAACCCGGTTCCCCATTACTGGAACCACGTCATGTGGGTGTTTGGCTGCAAGGACATGGACGAATTCCTTGAGAAATCCAAGGGCATGAACCTGAATGGTGTCATGGAAAACATCAAGGTGCCCTTTCTTGTCACCCATGGCGCCCATGACCGCCAGATCAGCGTAGATTATGCTCACCAGAGCTATGATCAACTGGTAAATTCTACCAACCGGCAACTGAAAATTTTCACTGAGCGTGAAGGCGGCGTTGAGCACGTGGGTGCAGATAATATGTCATTCGGCAATGACTATATTGCCGACTGGTTTGCAGAAACACTTGGTGGCAACACCGCATAATTTACAGGAGCACTGTCATGAAAAAAATTATCTGTTCACTCATCTTCCTGGCGGCAATGGCTTCAACAGCATCTGCCCAGGCGCCAGCCAACCCATTCATTACCCTGGGCACGGCCGGTGGCCCTGAAGCTGACGCCCGGTCACAGCCGGCAAACCTGATGCAAGCAGGAAACGACTGGTATCTGGTCGATGCCGGTGACGGAGCCGCTGTACAGTTGGCAAAATCTGGCGTCCGCTTACCTGATGTTACTGGTCTCTTTATAAGTCACCTGCATTTTGATCATACCGGCGGCGTACTGGCTTTGCTGGGTTTGCGGATGCAGCTCAATGCATTCAACACATTTTCAATCTATGGTCCTCCAGGCACAAAAGCTTTTGTTGAAGGGATTCTTAAGGGAATGGATCCCGCCAGAGAAGCGGCCTATGGTATGCCTGGCGTCTCCTGGGTAGCCAATGTTGAGATTACAGAACTGGTTGATGGCTCCACCCTGGAATTCGACGGCATGACTGTACATGTCGCTGAAAACTCGCATTTTTTAATTCCAGAGTCTGCTGGTGAACCCGAAAAAGCGAAATCACTGTCCTTCCGGTTTGAATTAGAGGACCGCTCAATCCTGTTTACCGGCGACACGGGACCAAGTGAACGAGTCGAGGAACTGGCGCAAGGCGCTGACATTCTTATCAGCGAGATGATGGATATTGCTGTAGTTCTGGAAACAGTAAGGAGAAACAATCCGAATATGCCGGAACAGCAATTTAGTGACGTCGATTGGCATCTTTCCTCACACCATCTGTTACCTGAACAGGTCGGAGAGATGGCTGCCAATGCTGGAGTCAAACAACTGATCATCACTCACATGGTACCCAGTGTGAATACTGAAGAAGATGCTGCCAAGTATATTGACATCATTGACGACTACTTTGATGGCGAAATCATTTTTGCCAATGATCTGGACAGCTTCTGAAGCTGACCCCATATAAGAGCATATAGTCCATAAACCCTGGGCTAATATCGGCCCAGGGT
>JAYPJO010000079.1:6993-7374 GCA_038128465.1 Gammaproteobacteria bacterium | reverse complement strand
CCCGCGAAACCTCCCCCCCCATAGATCATCTATAAGCCATTGCCAAATTATCCCAAATTTAATATTGGTTAAAAGGCCTTCATTCAACTACTGAAACTTGGTCAAAACCGCGCAAACACTAGCATTAGTCTTATATAACTATCCCGAATATCTAGTATCAAAACTTTGAATTTCATATGTATAAATGAATGTGTTGATATGTGCCTCACTATACAAGGTAGCGTTACATGCATTCAGACTTGGCGCTAAAACTATAAATTCATGAAAAACAGACTTTGAGAAACCACCAAAGAAAGGGGAAAAAATGAAACACGGAAATATAAAAAGATTAACTGCTGCAATTACCATGGCGATAGCTTCAACTACGGTTATTGGGCAGGA
>JAYPJO010000079.1:3267-6983 GCA_038128465.1 Gammaproteobacteria bacterium | reverse complement strand
GCCGAACGCCGTGAGACAACCCTGCAGTCTACACCTGCTGCGATTGTTGCTTTGACCGGTGATTCAATCGAGTCAAGCAATATCAATAACATGAACGAATTAACGCTGACCACCCCTGGCATCAATATTTCCGGGATTAATCGCAATCAGCAATATATCGCCATGCGCGGGAATGTCACCGAGGGAGGAGATGTCGGCCTGGCACAGTCTATTGGATTCTTTATTGACGGCCTGTATTTTGGACGCTCCAACCTGTTTAACCAGAACCTTTCTGATATCGAACGTGTCGAAGTCCTCCGTGGCCCACAGGGCCAGCTTTGGGGGCATAATATCGTTGGCGGCTCCATCAACGTCATCACCCAGGACCCGACACAGGAAAGAGAAGGTGATCTCAAAATTACGGCCGGCAACTACGACCGCAGGGAAATATCTGGCCGCTTCGCAGGTGGCTTGTCAGATAATGTTGCCGGGCAAATATCTTTTACCTCTGAAGATTCCGATGGTTATGTAACCAACCTCGACGGCGGGCAGAAACTTGGTTCAGAGGATGTTTACCTGGTTCGAGGCAAACTGGTCTGGGATATCAATGACCAGTTTACTGCTAAACTGACAGGCACCTACCAGCAGGATAACTCCGGTATGAATGCCCGCAACTTCCTGCCTGGTCCTGACGCAATTCGCACACCGCCACCTCCCGGCAGGGAAGGTCCTATTCTTAGCACTTTTTCAATACCGGAAAACTACGAAGAAGAAACCTACCAACGCTCAGCTATAGGTTCGAATGACTTTACAACCAAGGTTGTCGGCCTTGACCTCCAGTACGAGCTCGATAACGGCATGACCATTTCAAGTATCACGGGGCTACTGAATAACAGTGGTTTCGTGGACAACTTCGGCTTTTTCCCTTTTCCGGAAGCCTTTGGAAAAATTGAACGTGATCATGGCTATGAGGACGATGTCTTTACACAGGAGCTGCGTTTGTCAGGTGGTGAAGATTCAAACGTCTTCTGGCAGGTCGGTGCCTACTACTATGATGCGACCAATGAACAGGCTCAATCTACAGGCACCTGGGGACTGCCCTTCACACGGGGAGGCGCACAAGCCATTGCGGACCAGGAAGGCAACAACGACGGGGAAGTACTTTTTAATGACTACGGGAAGTCCGAAACTGAAAGTTTCGCCCTGTTTGGCCAGGCCACGTGGAGTGTTAACGACTGGCTCAGTTTAACCGCTGGTCTTCGCTATACCGATGTGGACAAGCAGTTTGATGCCGTGATTGATGGTGAACCGCATCGTCGCTGGTTCGCCCGCCAGGATCTGGATTGCACTGCTGTAGTTGTTGATGTTCCCCGTTACTGCCGCATTGAGAGAAATGAGTCAGCGAGTTGGTCCAACACTTCACCTAAAGTAACCATTGATGGACAGTGGGACGAAGTCGGGGGGTTCAATAGCCTGCTGGCATATGCCACTTATTCCGAGGGTTGGAAGGAAGGTGGATTCCAGTCTCCGAACTCCTCTGTTCAGGCTATTGATCTCTTTAGAATCAACCCGGAATCTGCTGAAAACATGGAATTTGGTGTTAAAACCATGTTCTGGGATAACCGCGCCTCATTCAATGTTGCTGTATTTAACACAGAATATACCGGTCAGCAGACCTCGCAATTCATTAATGACCAGTTGCGCACCTTCAACCTTGACTCAGAGATTGACGGTGTAGAAATCGATGGCAGCTTCGCTGTTACTGAATGGCTGACCATCAATTATGCTGCTGCCTTCTATGATGCAGCCTATGCTCCAGGCGCCTCTATCGGACCTAATCCGGGTGATTCAGTTGCCGGTAACGATACAGTCGGCACACCTGACAGCAGCTACACAATCGGCTGGGATGCAGGCACTACACTCAGTAACGGGATGGAGCTGTTTTTCAGAGGTAACTATTCCTTCACGGATTCCGTGGAATGGGATCCTGATAACCCGGTTAAGACTGCAGACGCTGTAGGACGCAACCTGGGCCGCTTCACTGAATCAGAGATCCTGAATGCAACATTGGGGATCAGCAGGGACAACTGGGAAGTCACACTCTGGGGCAGGAACCTGCAGGATAATTTCATCATCACCAATGCAGCCAGCTTTGCTGACTTCTGGGTGGCCAATGCCTGGGCAGCCGATAATCCGAATATCGCCGTCTTTGAAGGCACTCGCACAGAACCCAGGATGTATGGTCTATCAGTGAGGTGGTCTTTTAACTAATAGACAGCAAATCATCTCCCCCTAAGAGTGAAGCCGGGTGGGACACTCATTAAGAGTCCACCCGGTTTTCGCTTTTTTTGTCACTTAAGTGATTGAACCGGTGAAGCCAATGAAAAGTTACAGTCAATTCATAGACCTTAGACTATCAGTAGCCGCACTTCTTTTATTACTTACTACAGCCTGTACAGAATCACCCGTTCAAAATGGTCTGGAAGAGAATCTTTCTCAATCAGAGACTCCTCCAAATATTGTCCTTATTGTCGCTGATGATCTTGGCTACACAGATCTTGGATTCCTGGGCAGTGAAATTGCCACACCCAATCTTGATCAGCTTGCCGCAGAAGGCCTGGTATTCACCAACTATTATTCATCCCCTATTTGCGCGCCGACCAGGGCCCAGTTGATGTCTGGCACAGATCACCACCGGGCCGGTCAAGGAATGATGGAAGCTCGATTTACGGGCATTCCAGGGTATGAAGGTTTCATGAATGAGCGTGTTGTTACCGTAGCTGAGCGCCTCAAGGGTGCCGGCTATAGCACTTTAATGGCAGGCAAATGGCACCTGGGCCATGAAGATCACCAGATTCCCTATGCGCGGGGTTTCGATCGATCCTTTGCCCTGCTTGATGGCAGCGCCAGTCACTACCGTGACCGGCTTGCTGCATTAACCGGAAATTTCGCAGAGTACAGTGAAGATCAACGCCGGATTGAAGAATTGCCCGACGATTTTTATTCCACTGATTTCTATACCGATACCATGCTTGGCTACATCGAAGAGCAGCGCAATGAAGACATGCCTTTCTTTGCTTATCTGGCCTATGCGGCACCGCACTGGCCACTCCAGGCACCAGAGTCTGCCATTCGGGCACAACAGGGAAACTATGACCAGGGATACGATGTCCTTCGACAACAGCGTTTCGAGTCCTGGCAGGCAACTGAATATGCACTGGATAACGCTGAGATCGCTGAAAAATTTCTCGAGTACCCTGCCTGGGATGATTTGACCCAGGAAGAGCAGGCCATCAGTGCACGCAAGATGGAAATCTATGCGGCCATGATCACACGAATGGATCAGCAGATCGGGAGGCTGATCTCATATCTTAAGGAAACCGGCCAGTATGAGAATACTGTCATTCTGTTCCAGTCAGATAACGGGGGTGACGGTGGAGAAAGACTGCCCATTTTTGGCGCTGGCCTTGATGGCGGCCCTCCCGATGACAGCCTTGAAAACCTGGGATATCCCGGGTCCTTTGCCTTTCTAGGGCCAGCGTGGACAGAAGCTGTAACCGCCCCTTTCTATACCAGTAAGTCCTTCGCTGGTGAAGGGGGTATTCATGTGCCTGCGATTGCAGGAGGAGGTGCCATGAAAGGCCTGCAGGGACGCAGTGATGCTTTGATCATGTCGTATGACGTGGCACCTACCCTGCTGGAATTAGCCGGGGCCGATACAGACGCATATTTCACTA
>JAYPJO010000079.1:0-3257 GCA_038128465.1 Gammaproteobacteria bacterium | reverse complement strand
TTTGCCAATCACTGGCCGCTCATTCGCCTCATTGCTTACTGGCGATGAGCAGTCGGATGAGATCAGGCAGGAAAATGATGCGGTGGCTTGGGAGCATGGAGGAAATGCAGCAATTCGCCGTGGTGACTGGAAACTTTTATGGGTGGGTGATTTTGCTTATTACCCGGGTACACAACCTGGACCCGGACCTATGTCTGGCCAACCTATGGCACTTGAACGTGTCGATCGGGGTAGTCCTGCAGGCGCACCAATAGGCCCTGGTGGTCCGTGGAGGCTTCACAACTTGAAAGACGACCCTGCAGAACGGGTTGATCTTTCCGGTCAGTACCCGGAAATCGTTGCAGAACTGCTTGAAGAGTGGAATAACTATGTTTCTGAAAATGGCGTCATAGTGAAGTCAGGTGAAGGAGCACTCTCTTCCCCAGAGTCTTCATCAGAACAATAGATTTGAAAATAAATAGATAAAAGGATTCAACATGACGAATAACACATCTCAGGCAACCACGCTTCACGGCATTCTGATTATCCTGATAGCCGTAATGCCTGTCATGGCAATAGTGTCACTGGTGCCTGTCCTGCCCCTACTGGAACAGGAGTTTTCCAATGTTCCAGGCAGCGAATACCTGGTACCGGCGGCGTTAACCATCCCCGCTTTCTGTCTTGCCATATTTTCACCAGCAGCCGGTTGGATCGCTGATAGAGTCGGGCGCAAGAATTTATTAATTACTACGCTCGTCCTCTATTCAGGGCTTGGTGTACTGCCCTTTTTTCTAACCGACCTGAAGCAGATTATCGCGGCAAGGTTTTCATTGGGCATTATGGAAGCCGCCCTGATGACTGTCGGCACTACGCTCGTCGGCGATTACTTTGAAGGCGAGCGTCGCCAGCGCTGGCTGGGTATCCAGGTTGGCGCTATCAGTGTCGCTGCTGTTGTCCTGGTGGCGATAGGAGGCGTACTGGGGCAGACACTCGGTTCCCGCGGCCCTTTCCTGATGTACCTGGTCGCCCTGCCACTCGCTATTTTGTGCCAGCTGTTCTTGTATGAACCAATCTCCAAAGAAAAGGTTTCTGCCCAGGAAAAACAAGTCTTACCCTGGTCTCGCATGGCGCCGCTAGTCGTCGGGGCATTTTTCTTTGGCATTCTTTTCTATGTGATCGTGGTTGAGCTGGGCAATATTATTGCTTTGAAAACAGCACCGGAGCCCCAATTCGTAGGGCAGATGAGTGCGCTGACAAACATAGCCATGATTTGCGGCACTCTCTTGTTTGGATTTCTCAAGAGCCGTCTCTCGGGTTCTGCTTTGCTTACCCTTGGAACGTTCATCATTGCAGCGGGCTACCTGGTAATGGCTATAGCGCCTTCAACAGTGATCCTCGTTTTTGGCTGCGCCATGGTCACGTTCGCTTCCGGATTCATTATGCCCACTTTCCTGACATGGCTTATGGCTATGCTTGAGCTCACAATTCGGGGAAGAGGAACAGGGTGGTGGCAAGGAGCGTTTTTCCTTGGCCAGTTTATCGCACCGATCGTTGCCGTTGCGCTATCAAGTATGCTGGGCGGGCTTGAAGGTGCCTTCTATTGCATGGTCATCCTGGCGGTGATTTTCGGAATTATCGCTGCTACCAGAATGAAAGGGGCGCCACCACTGGCACAGCAATAAATGGATTTTCCGAGGTGTGACAGCAATGACAGGGAGATAAGGTCAACGTTGCTCTTGCTTGAGCAGATCATGAATGATCATTCGGACTTTCGATGCCGGCCTGTCGGCCACGACTAACAGTTCTTTCTGCAAGGCCGCTGAAACCTCAAGTCGGGTCTCCACGGCCTCAATGGCATCCACATCCTGCTGCCGGATCTTGATGTCAGACTGACGCCAGAACTCATCAACTTCCTCACTGTCCTGGCGGAAATTTCTGACAGCAAACCCGAAATAATGCGTCGATGATTCGGTTTCTGCCGTCATGCCGTGCAAAATGTACAAAGCACCCAGTCCTGCTGGTACGCTGTCCTGGCCATCAATGCCCAGGGTAATGGGCAAGCTGGTACGTATCAGCTCCGGCCCATAGAAGTCTGTCAATGAGAGAAAATCTGATAACCCTTCGAAGCGCATCTCTTCACCGAACACATGTTGATGAAAGTCAGAAAATGGAACCTTTCCTGTTCTTGAAACACGCAAGCTTCGCTCCCGGTCCTCCATCTCCACCTTCGGAGACTTCATCGCCTCACCGCCACCAAGATGATAATGAATATAGGGCAAATGGGTGAGATCCATGAGATTATCAATCAGCAACTGGGTACGACCTGCCAGCCTGAAGTAATTCGGCGAACTGTAGTGCCAGCCCTCCTCGCCCAGGCCAAAATCCTCATAGGGTGGGAGTATGCCAGGGTTACATTGCTCCTTGTCTCCTAACCAGATCCAGCAAAGCGGCCCTTTTTCGATGACCGGATAGACCGGCTGACAAAAATCGGCGCCCGTTCCCTGCGAAGGAATCTCCACACATTTTCCAGTCTCATCAAAAACAAAACCGTGATAACCACAAACCAGTCGATCCCCTTCTACCTTGCCTTTCGCCAGCGGATAATAACGATGGGGGCAAATGCCATACATGGCGACCACCGAGCCATCCTGCTTGCGGTACATGACAACAGGCTTGCCCAACAAAGTGCGTTCTATAGGATCGCGGGTGATCTCGTCGCTGAAGGCAGCAATATACCAGCGGTTGCGGACTATTCCTGAAGCAGTATCAAACGGGTACATGGTTCAGATTTCTTCCAGTTTTTTCTAAATCGTTGAATCTGTCTATTCAGGCGTACTAAACGCTGTAATTTCCAACCCCAGCAATGCAGCTGCATTCAGGCCCAGTAACTTTCGACGCGCCTCAGGCTCAACTTTTGCCAGGAAGCCTACAGGATCGGGCTCTCCCATATCAAAGGGGTAGTCAGTACCCAGGCAGAGCCGGTCTGCACCATGCATCCGAATCAAACTGTCCAGTTCCTGCTGGTCAAACACCAGCGTATCCAGCCAGACCTGTCTTAAATAAGAGGAAGGCTCCCGGGAAATATGTTGCCGACAATCTTCACGGGCGCGAAACGCATGATCCATGCGTCCCCAGTAGGCTGGCAGGTAACCGCCTCCATGAGCGACGCAGATTTTCAGTCCAGGGAATTTGTCCAGCACACCGCCAAAAATCAAATGACTTAGGGCAAGAGTTGATTCCAGCGGATTACCGATAATGTTGTTGAGATAGTGTTCAGT
>JAYPJO010000078.1:7515-9260 GCA_038128465.1 Gammaproteobacteria bacterium | reverse complement strand
CGACAGACCCGCCAGAGGGTAATTGAACTTCGCGCTGAAAAGCGCTTTCGATCTGGCTTTCGATCTGGAAGTTGGTGAATAAAGGGACAGTGCCTTCATGTAGTTTGATACGGTCTTCATATTGAGGCATGACCTGCTGAACAAAGCTTTTTGCTTCATCAAAACTGGATTGTGTGTCGACAATGACCTCACCGATATCTTGTCTGAGATAGTCCCTGATTGCTCTGATAATGACATTGCTTTCCTGGTAAATCAGGAAGGGGGCTTCTTTTTCAGTGCTGGCCTTGGTTATGGAGTCCCATAACTTTAACAGGTAATCAAGATCCCATTGCAGCTCTTGAATTTCTCTGCCTACCCCGGCTGTACGGACAATTATTCCCATGCCGTCAGGAATATTAAGTTCACTGAGTACTTCCCTGAGATCATTCCTGTCATCACCTTCAATGCGACGGGAAATACCACCTGCCCGAGGATTATTGGGCATCAGTACCAGATAACGTCCAGCCAGGCTGATCATGCTGGTCAGAGCAGCGCCTTTATTGCCGCGCTCTTCCTTATCTACCTGGACAATGATGTCAGTTCCTTCCTTGACGACATCTTTTATATTGATACGTCCGTTTATTTTAGAGGGCTGTTTGCTGAAATATTCTTTTGAAATTTCTTTTAGAGGTAAAAAGCCATGACGATCTGCACCAAAATTTACAAAAGCAGCTTCAAGGCTAGGCTCTATACGTGTGATTTTGGCTTTGTATATATTGGCTTTTTTCTGTATTCGTGTCCGGTTTTCAATATCCAGATCATATAGACGTTGGCCATCAACCAACGCAACACGCAACTCTTCTTTCTGAGTTGCATTAATTAGCATTCTTTTCATAATGTACCGCTGTTTCTCTGTTGGAACAGAAGCGGTTAGCAGGATTTTGTTATATCCAAGTCACAAATAATTGTCTGGATATATCTAGAATTCAGGTAAAATAAATGAGATATCCCATTGATTTTAATGTATTTAAACAGATTTTTTATTGAACTTTTCTTGCTTGGTGCCTGTTGAGGCTCAACTTAAAGTTACCGTTTCTGGTTTAAATTAAGTCTAAATTTCTATTTTTGCGCTTAATTCTTCAATTTTTCAGTATTTCTCAGTATTTCCAGCATTAGCCTGGTTAATAATCTGTTTAATACCACTCTATGATTGCTTTTACTGTATTTGTCTGCATTCATGAGTGTTGATTGAGCTTCAGCATTTAGCAATTTAATGAATACTGCTGTAGCCTCTAAGCACCTGTTCAATATGTAATCTGTTTTACGGAAATAATGTTCCAGATTTTACCTGTATTTCTCTTTATTTAATTCTGTTAACCGGTCTGTCCGGGTTAATTAATTACCTGGTTTGAACCTAAATTTGCCGGGTCAAGCAGGCTTGTATTTAGACAATCAGTCACTGACCTGTAATTTGCTTTATTGACATACCAGAATAAGCTTTTTGAACTTTTAATAGTAAATTATAAAGGTAGATTATCGGGCTAATACGGGACTGAACTGTCTTTCTATAAATTATTCTTTCTTATAAATCCTTTAAACTAGGTATATCCTCATTGTTTCAGTTGTTTTAATTGTTACAGTGTTTTTTAGGAAATAACGCTCTGTAAGCAAGTAATTGATGATCAGAGATTTTATTTGCTAGCCAGATACATTCAGGCTAGCACGATCCGTTTTCTCAGTTATCTCGAATCTCTCTGATTTATTCA
>JAYPJO010000078.1:6814-7505 GCA_038128465.1 Gammaproteobacteria bacterium | reverse complement strand
ATTCTCTTCTCAAAACTTATGTAATTTCATAAGCCTGAACGCAGGCGAATATAGCAGCAATATCCAGCTACTTCAATCATTTATAGAGCATTACTAAAATTTCTGTGACATAAGGTGGAGAATATATTCTGGGCTATCAGTCTGTATTTGCTACAATCCGCGCTGTTTTTATAACTCGATTGGATCAAGATGGCTGAAGGCACTGCAGGTTCTAACGTCAGGATTCTGGAAATTGAAGAAAACAGTATTGGGCAGCGCCTGGATAATTTTCTGATTAGGCGCCTGAAAGGAGTTCCAAAAACACGGATTTATCGAATAATTCGTAAAGGAGAGGTCAGAGTAAACGGTAAACGCTGTAAGCCTGAACAAAAGCTGCAATTGGCTGATAAAGTGCGAATACCACCCCTGCGCATTGCCCAATCCCAAAAACGACGACCAACACCAGAATTAAAACAAATAATCAGAGAGTCCCTGCTGTATTCTGATGATTTTCTGCTGGTGATAAATAAACCATCTGGCTTGCCAGTACACCCAGGCACTGGTGTAAAAATCAGTCTGATAGAGATCCTCAGAGATATTTTCCCGGATAGTTATCTGGAGTGGGTGCATCGAATTGATAAAGGCACATCTGGGTGTCTGTTGATCGCCAAAAATGCCGCTTGTCTAAAAAAACTGCAAAACGGATTTCGTA
>JAYPJO010000078.1:0-6804 GCA_038128465.1 Gammaproteobacteria bacterium | reverse complement strand
TCAGTAAAACCTATCATGCTCTGGTCCATGGGCAATGGCCTGAAAATTTACAGGAAGTCCAGGCAAGCATTAGCAAGTCACCAGCCAGGGAAGGGCAACGCAAGGTTTCAATAGCATCAAATGGACAGAATGCCGTCACACAAATCAGGGTTTTGCAGCAATTCCAGCAATACAGTTTAATTCAGGCGCAACCAAAAACCGGAAGGACTCACCAGATTCGCGTACATGCCCAGTTTGCTGGTTATCCGCTTTGCGGAGATGACAGATACCGTAGCGCAGACCAGCGAAGGCAGCTGTCAAGGCTGGAAATAAGGAGATTGTGCCTGCATGCCAGCAAACTGGATTTTGTCCATCCCGAGACAGGAAAGAGGCTGGAGGTGTCAGCTCCCTACGATGAAAAATTTACTCGGGCAGTAGCCATTTTAAGGAAGAATTAAAATATAAGACTCAGAAAAAAGTACCTAATAATCAAATGCTTTTTGCACGAAAATCTTGTTTTTTTCTTTGACAGAAAGCATCGCAATCCCTATTATGCGCGCCTATGTCGCAACAGCCATTTCCTGAAACTATTGAAGTCAGAAAGTTTTTTCCGCGACAAGTGCATTTGACAGCTTCATTACCTGTATCACGACTTGATCGGCTTAAGGCTTATCTGACTGAAAATGATACAGTCAGGGAGTCAGGAATTGACATGGAACTGGATTTTTTTCAGGATGAAAATGCCCAGAATATTTTGTCAGGTAAACTCGCAGGTGTACTGGAGTTGCCCTGTCAACGTTGTCTGCGAGGAGTAGCATATGAGCTGGAATCGAGCTTCAGTGTAAAGGTAGTAGATGACCTTGGAGTAAAGGAAGAAAAAGGAGACAGGGAACTGGCTGAAGATGAACTTGATATAGGATTAAGCACAGCAGGTACCCTGGATTTACTGGGCCTGATTGAAGATGAGATCATCCTCAGCCTGCCATTGGCGATTTATCATGAAAATGATGACTGCAATCAGAAGCTGACTGGCCTGCAGCGCAAGAGTACTGAGGCAACCGAAGCAGGACCTTTTGCTGAATTAGCGAGTTTAAAGAAACAATTGTACACAGAAAAAAGTCAGTAATTGATGTAGGAACCGGTATTTATCCGGGATATTACAAGTATTTTAAAAGAGGAGTAGCCCGTATGGCAGTCCAAAAGAGCAAAGTAACACGATCAAAACGTAATATGCGTCGAGCCCACGATTCGTTGCCAAAAGCGACAATATCAACCGATGAAACAACCGGTGAACGTCACAGAAGGCATCATATGAGCCCTGATGGGTTTTATAAAGGTCGTCAGATTATTCAAAGCGACGACGATTAAACCCTGTTGTCGGTCGATAATTTTTTATACCCTTGAAAGCAGCTGTATTGGCTGCTTTTCATTATGGGCATGGTAAAGCCGTATTTTTTAAACCATAGCAGGACAGGTTTCAGAAATGCATCAAGATCTCGCTTTTATTTTTCCTGGTCAGGGTTCGCAGCAGGAAGGCATGCTGTCTGAACTGGCTGCAGTTCATCCTTTAATCCAGGACACTTTTAGTCAGGCCTCTGAAATTCTGGGTTATGACTTGTGGGGCCTGTGCCAGGATGACCCTGATAAAAAGCTGGCCCTAACCCATATCACGCAACCAGCTATACTTACAGCATCGGTAGCGCTCTGGCGCTTATGGCTGGAGCAGGGAGGCTATAAACCTGCCTTGATGGCAGGCCACAGTCTTGGTGAGTATTCGGCACTTGTCTGTGGTGGTGTTCTGGCATTTGAAGACGCGGTCATGCTGGTACAAAAACGTGGTGAGTTCATGCAATCAGCAGTTCCGGTTGGCGTCGGTGCTATGGCTGCTATCGTAGGTCTAGAAGATAGGGATGTAATGAGTGCATGCAATGAGGCCGCCGGTACGGAGCTTGTTGAGGCAGTGAATTTTAATTCCCCGGGTCAGGTGGTTATCGCCGGTCATGTAGAAGCTGTAAATAGAGCAATTGAAGCCTGTAAAACCAGAGGTGCGAAAAGAGCCCTGCCATTGCCGGTCAGTGCGCCATTCCACTCAGCATTGATGCAGCCTGCTGCAGAGCGTTTTGCGGAAGTGCTCGATCTTATAAGCCTGCAAGCGCCGGAAATTCCTGTAATGCAAAATTACGGTCTGGGTTTGACATCTGCAGACACCGAAGCGATAAAAGAAAATCTTATAAAGCAAATATACAATCCGGTGCCCTGGGTTGAAACCATCCAAAAGTTTGCCCAGCAGGGTATACAGCAGGTTATTGAGCTTGGGCCAGGCAAAGTGCTTTGTGGGCTCAACAAGCGCATTGCGGCTGATATGCAGGCAAGTGTAATTAATGATAGCGATAGCCTGAAAATAGCCTTGGAAGGCTGAACTGGTTGGGTGAAAAGAACAATATGAGTATCGAAGGCAAAATTTCAGTAGTTACAGGCGCCAGTAGGGGTATAGGCAAGGCGATTGCTCTGTCTCTTGGAACACAAGGTAAATGTCTGGTTGTTGGAACTGCAACCAGTCAGGCAGGTGCTGACAATATAACTGGCTACTTGAATGATGTAGGCATAAAAGGTAAAGGCTTTTGCCTGAATGTGACTGATGATCAATCAATTGAGGCATTTGTAAGTGAAGTCCAGGATGAGTTTGGTGCGCCTGAGATTCTGGTCAATAACGCAGGAGTCACCAAAGATAATATCCTGTTACGGATGAAAGCTGATGAATGGCAGGAAGTTATTGATACCAATTTGAATTCGATATTTAAAATGTCCAAAGCCCTGGTGCGGGGGATGACGAAAGCACGCTGGGGCAGAATTATCAGTATCAGTTCTGTCGTAGGCTCAAGCGGGAATCTAGGCCAAGCCAACTATGCTGCTTCCAAAGCAGGGATAGAAGGCTTCAGCAGAGCATTAGCGCTGGAATTGGGCTCTAGGAACATCACTGTTAATTGTGTTGCACCAGGTTTTATAGAGACAGATATGACGAAGGAAATCAGCGAAGAACACAGCAAGTTGCTGCTCGATAAAATTCCACTGGATCGCTACGGCAAACCTGAAGAAGTAGCTGCTGCCGTGAATTATCTGGCTTCGAAAGAAGCAGCTTATATCACCGGGGAAACATTACATGTAAATGGCGGAATGCACATGTCTTAAAGTAAATTAATATGGATATTTTGATTACAAATAGACGTAAAAAAGGTAAACTGGCCTCAATTGATTTCAGCCATATTTTAAAAATTAACAGAATATAGATACAGCAGCAAAAAATATAAAAATCGAATAACAACAAACGTATATAAATAGCTAAAAACCTAAAATTAAATTATTAAACCAGCTTGGCAAGTCTGATTGTTTCAGGATGCATGGGCAGGTTTTAAACCCACTGATTATTTAAACTACCAGGAGCACAAATAATATGAGTAGTGTTGAAGAACGAGTAAAGAAAATTGTTTCTGAACAGCTCGGTGTAAAGGAAGAAGAAGTCAAAAGTGAAGCGTCTTTCGTAGAAGATCTAGGGGCAGATTCACTTGATACTGTTGAATTGGTAATGGCTCTTGAGGAAGAGTTTGAAACAGAAATTCCTGATGAAGAAGCTGAAAAAATCACTACTGTACAACTTGCAATTGATTACATTAACGCCAATCTATAAGCGCGTAATAAAAATATGAAAAGCTACTCTTGGTAAAACAGGTGTAGCTTTTTTATTTGTCCAGCATGATTTTTTTTTTCAGTATTTGCGTCCTGACTATGAGGGGCTAAGGTTGAGTAAAAAAAGAGTTGTAGTTACTGGACTGGGGGCTGTCACTTCAGTCGGTAATAATGTTGACGATACCTGGAACAGTCTGTTGGCCGGGAAAAGTGGTATTGCATCAATTGAACATTTTGATGTCAGTGCTTATGCCACCCATTTTGCGGGCTGTGTTAATGACTTCGACATTACTCCCTACATGCCGGAAAAAGAAGCACGCCGTATGGATACATTTCTACAGTATGGTATGGCTGCTGGGATACAGGCTGTTAAGGATGCAGGTCTGGATGAGACAGTTTATGACCCAACACGTGTAGGTGTCTGCGTTGGATCAGGTATAGGCGGCATCACTAACATTGAAGATGTTGTTCTGACCATAGAAAAATCAGGTCCCAGACGAATATCGCCTTTTTTCGTGCCAGGCTCCATCATAAACATGATTTCTGGCAACCTGTCCATTCACTTTAATTTTCAGGGACCTAATCTTGCCGTTTCAACGGCATGCAGTACCGGAACCCATACGATAGGGCTTGCCGCCAGAATGATTGCCTATGGTGATGCTGATGCCATGATTGCCGGCGGAGCAGAAAAAGCATCATCACCTGTAGGTATCGGTGGTTTTGGGGCTGCAAGAGCCCTTTCAACCCGAAATGATGATCCCCAGGCTGCCAGCCGTCCTTGGGATGAGGACAGAGATGGCTTTGCGCTTGGGGACGGCAGTGGGGTGCTGGTGCTGGAAGAATATGAGGCTGCCAAAAAGCGCGGTGCCCGAATTTACGCTGAGCTGGTTGGTTTCGGCATGAGTGGAGATGCGTTCCACATAACATCCCCGACTGAAAATGGCGAAGGAGCGGCAAACTGTATGCGCAATGCATTATCGGATGCGGCTATAGATGTCGGTTCAGTGGATTATATAAATGCACATGGAACTTCAACGCCGGCGGGGGATGTAGCAGAGACCAAAGCCATACATTCTGTATTTGGTGAACATGCAAGCAATCTGGCTGTCAGTTCCACCAAATCAATGATAGGGCATCTATTAGGAGCTGCTGGTGCTGTAGAGGCCGTATTCAGCGTGCTGAGCATAAGAGACCAGGTGGCTCCACCAACAATAAATCTAGACAGTCCGGGAGAAGGTTGTGATCTGGATTATGTACCTCATTCTGCCCGTGAAATGAAAATCACTACGGCTATGAGTAATTCTTTTGGTTTTGGTGGTACCAACGGCACTTTGCTGTTTTCTAAAGTATAGCCCAGCACAGGCATTTATATACTGCCTGATTGGATGTTAATCAACGTTGCTATTTTGCTTTCAGGCATTGCAGGCTGATGAGCTTTTCCGGTGTAATAGTCAGACCGAGGATTGACCCTTAGGGTGTTGATTTTCTGATTGTAAGTGTTTTAGCTGGATATCGATCTACCCTTTGTGAATACAGAAATTAATACCAGTAATTAGAGAAACTCTTGGCACTGATACATCAAACTAGAATATCCGGTTGGCGCAGGCACCTGTTTTTGTGGGGATATATTTTGATTGTTTGCCTGATCATGAGAAGTGCTTTTTTCTTCCAGAATCTGCATACATCACTAAATATTCCTAACAGTGCCGATGCTCCCTACTTATTAAGAGTAAGCGCTGGGCAGTCATTCTCAGAGCTGTCCCAGGATCTGGTTGCCAGGAATATTCTGGCATCTGCTATGGATTTGCAGGTGTATGCAAGACTGAGCGGTAAAGCTAGCCAGATTAAAGCTGGGGAATATGAATTAACTGCAGGGATGAATTCACTGGATTTACTGGGAAAAATGGTAGCCGGTGATATTTTCTACCAGCGCATACGTATTGTTGAAGGCTGGACTCTGTTGCAGGCATTACAGGAGATTCAGGCGCATCCCGGCATTGTCAGCAGCATTGATACTGAAGACCGAGAAGAGGTCAGTTCCCTGTTAGGTACGGAATTCTACCCAGAGGGTTTATTATTTCCTGACACCTATAATTTTAACTCCGGCAGCACCGACCGCGAAATTGTTAACAGGGCAAGAGTCCTCATGCAGGAGGTTCTTGAAGAAGAATGGGAGAACAGGGCAGTAGGCTTGCCTCTTGAAGATGCATATGATGCATTGATCCTTGCTTCAATTATAGAAAAAGAAACAGGTCAGGCCGACGAGCGCGAATTGATATCCGGTGTTTTTGTATCCCGCTTAAATAATGGTATGCGACTACAAACAGATCCGACAGTGATATATGGTCTGGGTGATCGTTTTAAAGGCAATTTAACCCGAGCTCACCTGCAGGAGTTGACGGACTATAACACCTATCGGATAGATGGGTTGCCTCCAACACCTATTGCTTTACCTGGGCGGGAGTCGATAAGAGCAGCATTGAATCCGTATCTGAGTGGTTATCTGTATTTTGTTGCCAGAGGTGACGGCAGTCATTATTTTTCCAGCAGCCTTGAAGAGCATAACGCCGCTGTTGAACGGTTTCAGTTAGGAAGTGACGAGTAATGACAGGCGTACAAAAGCAGGCTCCAGGCTTGATAGTATTTGAAGGTGTGGATGGGGCAGGTAAAGGAGTGCAGAGTCGGGCGCTGTTTGAAGCCATGCAAACTGCAGGTATCCCCGTGATCCTGACCAGAGAACCTGGTGGTTCGGCATCTGCTGAAGCCATCAGGGAGCTTATTGTGGAGGGTGATACTGAACGCTGGGATGACATCAGTGAATTGTTGCTGATCTATGCGGCACGACGTTCCCATCTTAAGGAAACCATCTTACCGGCCCTTCAGCAGGGTACGTGGGTTATTTCTGACCGTTTTGCGGATTCATCAAGAGCTTTTCAGGGAGTAGCAGGTGGGCTTGGTCTGCCCCTGGTTGAAGATATTCATAGCATCGTTGTAGGAAACTTCAAACCTTTGCTGACAGTGGTGCTGGATATAGATCCAGAAATATCCCTGCAAAGGGCTGAACAACGCGGGGGCAGTGAAGACAGGTTTGAGCAAAAGGGTCTGTCCTACCAGCAAAAAGTACGTGAAGGATTCATACAG
>JAYPJO010000077.1:2055-9447 GCA_038128465.1 Gammaproteobacteria bacterium | reverse complement strand
GTCACACATGAAGGTATTTTAATAGTAGATCCATCCAACCCTGAGATTTCAGAGTGGCTTATGGATGAGTTAGATGACAGATTTCCCGCTCAGGAAGTGAAGTATGTGGTCGAGACACATTACCACTGGGATCATGTCCGTGGTGCTAGCAGTTTTGAAGATACTGCTGTTTTTATCGGCCATGAAAACATGTTGGTTAATCTTAATGCAGGTATTGATGAGGCACCACCGCCAGGTAATACACGTGATGAAAATGACGACGGATTCCTGGCCAGAAGTGAAGCACAAACCGGAACTCTGGCAAACTTTGATGCCATGGATCTTAACAGAGACAACTTCCTTACACAGGTAGAACTGACAGCCGGTGTTGTCCGGCCTGATATCGTTTTTTCAGATCGCTTGGTGCTTGAGTTTGGTGGTAAAAGAGTGGTCCTGCTGTGGTCGCAGAATCGACACACCAGCGACCTGATTGATGTTTATTTTCCGGATCATAAAGTTCTGTATGCAACAGACTATGTGTGGATAAACCGTATGTGCTGTAATTTTGAATTCGATAAGCGTCCATTAAGCACATGGATAGAATCCATCCGTGACCTTGAAGCACTGGATTTTGATGTATTGATCAATAGTCACTTTGCTACCGGCACCAAATCAGACTTGATTGGCTTTCGTCGACAGCTGGAAGATTTTGGATTTGCCGTTGCAGAAAGGATAGCCAATGGCGATTCCCTGGAAGAAATACAGGCCAATCTTGAACTGGAACAGTACGCACATCTGGCTGGTTATGAACAGCAGTGGAATGCCATCATTGCATCTTTTTATGGCAGTCTGATGCGAGAATGAACGGGATCTGCTTATCTGACCTTAAACAAAAAATTGAGGAAGCAAATGATGAAACGGTTAACCACCTTGGTAATCCTGTTATTGGTTAGTACCCTGGCTAATGCGCAGTGGCTAACTTTAAAAACACCCGGCATCCCGCGCACTGCAGATGGTGAATTTGATGCTTTTGCACCAGCACCCAGGGCTGCTGATGGTCGTCCGGACTTTTCTGGTTTATGGGTGGCAGCTGACGCCAGTGGTAGTCTGTACGATCTTGAAAATATACAGCCATGGGCACAAGAGGTCATGATAGCAAATGAAAATAATTTCTATGCCGCTGACCCGCGCTTTGCCTGTCTGCCGAGTGGGCCAGGTTCATATCCCGCAGGAGGAGTAGCCAGTGGCATGCGCAGATTTGTCCAGCATCCTGAATTCATGGCTGTCCTGAACTCTGACTATTCCTATCGCCAGATTTTCATGGATGGTCGTGAACTTGAAGAAAATCCGTTTCCGAGCTGGGAAGGATATTCAGTTGCTCACTGGGAAGGTGATACGCTGGTTGTTGAAAGTAATGGTTTTAATGATCAGACCTGGTTGCATCGCGATGGTTTGCCACATACCGATCAGTTAAGAATTACTGAACGTTATCGTCGCCCGAGTTTTGGTCGCATTGACCTGGAAGTAACTTATGATGATCCGGGTACGTTTACCCAAACTGTACAGGCTAACATTCAATTACGGTTCTTACCCGATACTGTGCTTTACGAAAATGTCTGCAATGAGGCAGAAAGAGGTTTGAGCAGCAACTGGGAAGGTGACATTGAGGATGCCGATGACAGTGTCGTCGAAGTATCCGTGGAAAATTTGCAGACCTATGTTGGCTCCTACCAGGGCGTCTGGTTGGGTACGCTGACCACGGCTGAATTTGTTATCGAAGATGGAGAACTGGTCTTGATCAGGACGCCAGGTTATTCTAATACAGGTGGAAATACTGCGTCAGTCAGATCCCGGCTTGTTCCCCTTTCGGAAAACGCCTTCGACTGTATCTGTGGCCTGGGTTTCGTTTTCACCATTAATGATCAAGGCAGGGCAATAGAAGTTTCAGAAGTACATGTTTCCGGGGCTTGGTCATTTCTGCGGGTTGATTAGGCTTATTTACCTGTAAATATTGGAATTTAATAACGAGGTTAGATAAATGCGAAAACTGGGTTTATTTTTTTCTGTTATGGCTCCACTGTTGTGGTCAGTTTCTGCCTTGTCGCATCATTCCTTTTCGCTGGAATTTGATGTGAGTCGACCGGTCGAACTTACTGGAACTGTCGTCAATATACAGTGGACCAACCCGCACGCCTGGGTTCATATTGAAACTGAAGATGATCAGGGTAATGTTCAGCCCTGGGCAGTCGAATTTCTTGGTGTAATTACCCTGATGCGACGTGGTATGTCACCCGATACGCTGGGCCCCGGCGACCAGGTGATAATTACCGGTTTTGGTTCAAGGGATGGTACTAACACTGCCAATGCATCATCGCTTACCAAGGTGGAAACAGGAGAAGTGCTCTGGTCTTCTTCAGCGGCTGATTAGTTCATCAAAAACAGTCAATCATTATTGATGAATATATCTGAAGGTCAGATTTATTCTTGGCTCCTCAATTTTTAATTGTTTTGGTACCTGGTGCTGCCAGTATTGCTGAAAGTCCCCATGCATGATCAATAATGTGCCGGCATGCAGTTCTATGCGGTGTTTGAGGTTGTGCTGATCCTGGCGGCGATAGTCAAAAAAGCGCGATGCACCCAGAGACAGCGAAAAAATAACAGGTTGTCTGCCAAGTTCTTTTTCAGAATCCGCATGCCAGCCCACTGAATCCCTGCCGTCGCGATAGAGGTTAGTCAGCACACTATTGATGGGTGCTTCAAATGCTTCGCTGAGTTGATGTTTCAGTTGTTTTAATGCAGGGTGCCAGGGCAGGGCGGTGTACCGGGCACCTGAATAACGATAAACAGCACCATCATCACCATACCAGGCAACCTTTCGCGGTGATTGTACCGGTTTTCCCGCCATCATCAGGGTTTCTGTTTGCCAGTTCAGTTCATCATAAAAAAGCTGAAAATAATGTTCTGCCTGAGACTGGCTTAACCAGTCTGGATAACAATCCAGAAAGCCAAACTCGCTGTTAAGCGAGATCGCTTGTGTTGAATCCTGTCTGAGCAGATCATTCATAGAGCAATTAAACCAGAAATGGTGAGTCAATAGAGGCGTGCTTTATACTGTCCGTCATGATTTGCCCGAAATGCCACTATGAAGCAAAGGATCATGACAGTGATATGCTTGATGGTGTGTGTCCATCCTGTGGTATCGCCTATGCCAAATGGTCGACTGAACAGGATCAGCCACACACTTAAATTGCGATAGAAATCCAGAAAGAGCCACTCTTAACACGCATATATTATTATATATTTTTTATGCCAAGCGATCGGGATGTCAGCGCATTCTGGGGACATATCGTAATATTCATCTGGTTCAGCATCTGGGGCTGGAGTTTCATTCTGCACGGGATAGACTGGTCATATATTGGTGATTCCTTTCTTCACTATGTCAATTTACCGTTTCACGAGTATGGACATATTTTTTTCAGACCCTTTGGTACAGTCTGGATGTATATGGGTGGCAGTTTTTTCCAGATACTCGTACCCCTGGCACCACTGATCTATTTTATGGTCTGGAGACGGGAAAATTTTGCTGCCTCATTAATGTTGTGGTGGAGTGGCCAGAACATGATTGATGTGTCGCCCTATATTGCTGACGCACCAACACGCTATCTGCCCCTGATCTCAAATATAGACAGTTCTCATGACTGGTGGAATGTATTGACACTGACTGGCAGTATGGACAGTGCAGCATTTTATGCCAGATTTTGTTTTGCACAGGGTGCTCTGGTGATCATTTTGAGTCAGCTATGGGGCGCCAAACTGTTACTGGTAGAGTGGAATGGGCGGGTAGCCAACCCGGATTTATAAAATGACGATGAAATTAAATGAAGTGGTCCCGTTTGGACGTTCACTGGATGAATACCGCCTGATGTTTGATTTGGCTGATAGTGATCTGGATAAAAAGCTGATTGGCGTTGCGGATGGGCCTGCCAGTGTGAATGCAGAAATGTTGGCACTGGGCAAGTACTACAAGTCTGTCGATCCACTATATAATTTTAATCCAGAACAAATTGAAAACAGGTTTGAACAGGTAGTGGATGGCGTCATCGCCTAGATGGAAGCTACGCCCGATAGCTGGGTCTGGACCTATCACAATAATCCGCAAAGACTCAAAGAGAATCGAATCAGGGTAATGAAAAAATTTGTTTCAGACCTTGAGTCCGGCCAGAAGACAGGTCGTTATGTTACTGGACAGCTACCTGAACTGGAGTTTAAAGACAGAGAATTTGATATAGCCCTGTGTTCACATTTTTTGTTCCTGTATTCAGGATTATTTTCTTATGAATTCCATCTAGCCGGTATTCTCGAAATGTTACGTATAGCAGATGAAGTCAGAATTTTTCCCTTATTGACACTGGAAGTAAAAAAATCAGATTATGTTGGTCGCGTAATGGCTGATCTTGAACAATTGGGCTATACAGTTGCCATCAAACAAGTAGACTATGAAATACAAAAAGGTGGTAATGAAATGATGCAAGCTGGCAGAGCTTAAATTCATAATATGAAAAAAATACCGTTAGTAATATTTTCACTTGTAATAGGCGTAAATCTTCAGGCCCAACAACCAGATGTTGACCAGGCCTTTACAGCATTCTGGGCGGCAACTGATTCTGAACAGGCGCAATCCAGTTTAGATGCTATCAGTCAAAGTGGTATCAGCTTTGATGAAGCCTACCGGTATTTGCAGGAAGGAAAAACTTACGGAGTTGCCGACACCGGTGTTGTATTGCGATCCTATGAAGCAGATGATGGCATAGAGTATTTTTATCACCTGAATGTGCCGCGTGATTATGATCCATCACAACAGTATCAGGTTCGTTTTGAATTGCACGGAGGCATTGGTGGCAGGAGCACAAATGAACCTGGTGGTCGCGGTAGCCGGGACGGTGGAAGAGTACGCCTGGAAGGTGCAGAGCAGATTTACATCATGCCTTATGCATCGACCAACCAGCCCTGGTGGAGCCTGGATCAGGTCGACAATATTA
Source organism: Gammaproteobacteria bacterium (assembly GCA_038128465.1). Classification (GTDB taxonomy): domain Bacteria; phylum Pseudomonadota; class Gammaproteobacteria; order Pseudomonadales; family Pseudohongiellaceae; genus UBA5109. The sequence goes on along the minus strand of JAYPJO010000077.1, from coordinate 4,429 downwards.
GAACTATTCTTGATCAGGTGAAGCGTGACTACAACGTTGATGAAAACCGGGTGGTTATGGGCGGTATTTCTGATGGCGGTACTGGTGCCTGGTATGTTGCAATGCATGAAGCCACACGTTTTGCCTCGTTCTATTCATTTATTGGTTACACCATGGTCCTGGCCAATCCTACAATCTCAGATGGAACGTCGCATTTACATAATTTATCAGGCAAGCCCTGGTTTGCTATTAACGGTGCAAGAGACCGGCTTTATCCAACTTCTCGGGTTACACCATTTATTACCTATCTGAAGATGCGGGGAATTGATATTGAATATCAGGCTCTGCGACAAGGTGAACACAATACGCGATGGTGGCCACAATGGCGCGACGAATTTGAAAACTTTGTTAGCACGCATCCACGAGAACCGCATCCTGCTGCAATAAGCTGGAAGGCGGAGCAGGGAAACAACATGCGTTCACACTGGCTTGTTATAGAAGAACTGGATTTTTCACAGGAAAGCCCTATACCCCTGTTTGAAGTTGGCGTTGATCCGGCGGATGGTACGACCGTGCTGGATATGAATGAGGCCGGGCGCGTTGATGTGGTCAGGGAAGGGAATAATTTTCAGGTAATTACTGATGGTGTTGGTGCTTTTCGATTGCTGTTTTCACCGGAAGTGATCGATTTTTCCCAGGCTGTGACAGTAACCGTGAATAATGCGATTAAGTTTCAGGGTTTGCTTGAGCCGAGCCTTGAAACATTACTGAACTGGGCTGCCCGAGATAACGACAGAAAGATGCTGTACGGTGCTGAGCTGCTGATACGCCCCTGAATTAGTCACCCCTGAGTGTTTTGATATTCAGGCCAAGCCACTGAATAGCGATGATGCTCATGGCATTATTGATACGGCCATTCACAACTGCATTTTCTGCACTTGACCGGTCAATAATCAGGCTACGTATATTTTCATTCTCACTTTCAAGCCCGAATATACCCTCTTTCACACCCTCCAGGTCAACCAGAGCACAGACGGATAAACAATGTCATTTCAGGTATTTTTTAACTAAAAATTTACCAGGCTTAACCTAACTAATTCCCTGTCATAACTGGATTTTATTGAAAAGTCCGATTATGCTTTTCTCCAAAGATTTTGTCAGAGAATCACATTGAAAACACCCATCTTCATTTTAATTTCCTTGCTGTTTTGTCTCACTTTTGTTCATTCTGTTTCTGCTCAGCAGATAACAGTTTATGAGCGGCTGCCCGCTGAGATATTGTCAGTAAGACCACCTTCAGCCCGGGTCAGTGGGGAGCCAGGTGAAATGCAGATCATTGATCGTAGTTGTACTTCAATGCCCAGAGACGAAATTAGACGACGCATGGTTGATATCGCCGTCCAGGAATGGGCTTATTTCGGCCTCAGCATCATGGATATGACTAGCATGAGTGATGCACAATTATCTCCTCGTGATGCCAACGGCCGCCGCCGTTTCTATCGCCCAGGCTATGATGAAGCAGCCAGAGTTGCTGATTCCATTGCCGGATACTGGTCAGCCGCGCCGGATAGCAGCTGGATACTGGCCAAGCAGAATCAAAACTGGCAGCGTGATGGACTGGGTGCCCGTTGGCGGGATTTCTGGTCTGCAGCCTTTATATCATGGGTCGCCTGTGAAAGCGGTCTGGGCGAACTGAGAGAATTTTCACGTGCTATCGCCCATCATACCTATATTGATCAGGCGATAATGGCAAGAGATGGGATAAGTAGCAGTGCCGCCTACAAAGCATTTGATCTGGGTGAGGCAGAAATAAATCCCGGTGATTTACTTTGTCGAGGCTCTCGACCTGCATACAGGAATCTGGAACAGCGGCGTGGACATTTGGGTGAGGGTGCCAGAACCCACTGTGATATTGTCGTGGCTGTGGATGAAGAAGCCGGAGAAATAAAAGCTATTGGTGGCAATGTCAGGGCTTCAGTCAGGTTAAAAATATTCCCTGCAGCTGCAGCTGCAGCTGCAGGGGAGAATTTTGCCCCTCTGCCCTATGCCGGGGGACAGCTGTTTGCTCACTTGCAACTGCAGGCTGACCCTATCGAACATAATGCGATGAGTAACAGTCCAACACTCTTGAACCTGGATTCACTTGCACCGACCACAATTCCAGACAGAATAGCGGCCAGTCGATCATCAGATTGATTCGATGCTCCCGAATTGTTCAATAATTATCCCTAACTACAATGGCGAGCAACTGTTACAGGAAAACCTGCCTTTTGTCATCAGCGAAAGCAATAGATTCAATAATGATAGCGAGATAATAGTTGTTGATGATGCCTCCACTGATAATAGCGTTGCCATCCTGGGCACAAAGTTTCCAGAAGTAAGACTGGTACAACAC
>JAYPJO010000077.1:0-2045 GCA_038128465.1 Gammaproteobacteria bacterium | reverse complement strand
CACCAACAAAATCAGGGCTTTGCAGAAGGTATTCATTCAGGTATTGCAAGCGCAAAATATGACCTGGTTTTTTTATTGAATTCGGATGTAAAACCGCAAACTGGTTGTATGAATATGTTGGTCAAGTATTTTGAGCAGCAGGATACATTTGCGGTAAACCCACTCATTCTTAACCAGGAACATGAAATCAATCAGAGTTCCTGGACGCGCTCTGAATTTGTGCATGGGCATCTGAAGTTATTGCCCTGGGATACTTCGTCATTGTCATCAATGCGTCAATCAGATAATCAATATCCGACTTTATATTGTTCAGGCGGCTCTGTGATGATGAGAAAATCCATGATTGAAGAGCTCGGTGGGTTCTGTGATCTTTACAAACCGTTTTACTATGAAGACTTTGACCTAGGTTTGCGCGCCTGGTATCGAGGCTGGGCTTCTTATTTTTGTCCTGATGCGGAGGTTATACATGCCGATAAAGGTACCATTGAGGATCATTTCAAATCCCAACTGATTAAAAGTACGCAACGGCGAAATCGCTATTTTCTGGAGTGGTCACACTTTTCTTTATCCAGGCTCGTATTTTCTACTATTCCATTCACCTTGTTGCAGGTACTGGGGGAGTTGATACTGTTCGACAGAAAAAACATCAATGCATTTTTTGCTGCCATAAAACGCATAAATGAGATACATGAAAACAGGCAGCATATGCGAGATAAAACCAAAAAATTAAATGAAATTATCAGACTGATTAACTAGTATTGATAACCCAGTAGTAAATTAAATATTTAAACTTCATCTGGTGAGAGCATGATTAATCGACATTTTTTTACATTTACAGTTTTTTGCCTTGCTACTGTATTTAACTCACAGGTATCGGCCCAGGATTTTCGCTCTGCCTGTGAAACCCTGAATGCAGGCTCCCTTGATAGCGCTGTTATCACTGGCGTTGAGCTGGTAGAAGCCGGAGAATTCAGCTTACCGCCGGGAGCAGCATCCAGAAATTATGATGCTTATTCTGACCTGGGTGCCTTTTGCAGAATTAGCGCAGAACTCAAGCCAGTTTCAGAATCATCGATAAAAATTGAAGTCTGGTTGCCGGCAGAAAACTGGAATAGCAAGCTGGTAGCGGTGGGTAATGGCGGATTTGCTGGCTCTATAATTTACAGCTCACTGGCTGAAACCTTACATGACGGCTTTGCGGTTGTCGGAACTGATACCGGTCATGCAGGTGGTAGCCCCGATTTTTTGCTTGATCGTGAACAATTAACTGATTTTGCCTACCGTGCGATTCACGAAATGACAGTTGCTGCCAAATCACTGGTTTCGCAATATTACGCTACAGCACCCCGTTTTACTTATTTCAATGGCTGCTCTACCGGAGGCAGACAGGCTTTAACTGCAGCTCAGCGCTACCCTGAAGATTTTGACGGTATTGTCGCCGGAGCGCCTGCAAATTCGACAGTTCGTATGACCATGCAGCAACTCTGGAACAGCCGTATTGTTAACGATACACCTGGACTGAATTTATCAGAGGAAGATTTTTCTCACCTGCATCAATATGTCATGAATGCATGTGATGGACTGGATGGGCTGGAAGATGGTCTTATTGAAAACCCGGCGGCATGTATGGCAAATCCTGCAGCTGTCGAAACTTTGGATGAACTGGAATCTGAAGCAATCAGTAAGATATATCAGGGAGCTGTAAACCCCAAAAATGGTGAATTGATTTATCCTGGTTTTGCAAGAGGCAGTGAACTGGGCTGGACTGCAATGGTTAATCGTGAACCTTTTGCTTATTCAAATAGCATGCAGGGCATCGTGGTTAACCAGGATCCAGACTGGGATTTTATGAATCTGGACTATGCAACTGACCTGACCGTACTGGACCAGCGTGTCAATGCACTGGGGATGCAGGCCATAAACCCTGACATCAGTGAATTTATCGATAATGGTGGTAGGTTGTTGCTGTATCATGGCTGGAATGATCCTTTAATTTCACCGTTTAACTCCATTAATTACTATGAAAATGTACTGACCAGTGTTGG
>JAYPJO010000076.1:5056-9481 GCA_038128465.1 Gammaproteobacteria bacterium | reverse complement strand
GCTACAGCTTCATCAATCCACTTTTGCAATCGATCAGCTTCGCCTTCCGATATCATTGGGCCGATAAAGGTATCTTCATTCTTGGGATCACCCATGATGAGCTTGCTGGTTTTTGCTACCAGCTTTGCCTTGAATTCATCATAAATATCCTTATGCGCAAAAATACGCTGTACACCAATACAGCTCTGCCCGCTCTGGTAAAAAGCGCCAAAGACAACTCGCTCAACCGCATCATCCAGGTCCCAGTCATTTTCAACAACACAAGCAGCATTTCCACCCAATTCCAGCACCATCTTTTTCTTACCGGATTTTTTCTTCAACTCCCAGCCCACTTCCGGTGAGCCGGTAAAACTGAGCAACTTGAGCCGGTCATCCGTGGTGAATAATTCAGCACCATCTCGACGACAAGGCAGTATTGAAAAAGCACCTTCCGGCAAATCAGTTTCTGCCAGTATTTCGCCGATAATCAGGGCACCGATTGGCGTCAGACTGGCTGGCTTTAAAATAAATGAGCAACCCACCGCAAGTGCGGGAGCCACCTTATGGGCGGCCAGGTTCAGCGGGAAGTTAAATGGCGAAATAAATGAACAGGGACCAATGGGTACACGCTGAAAAAAACCGCGATAACCCTTGGCGCGGGGAGAAATTTCCAGATTCTGTACCTCACCATTAAATCGAACCGACTTCTCTGAAGCCAGACGAAAGGTGTCTATCAGGCGGGTAACTTCACCGCGCGAGTCCTTGATGGGCTTGCCGGCTTCAATGCATAAAGCCTGTGCCAGTTCTTCACTTCTTTCAGTGAATCGATCGACACAATGCTTGAGGATGGCCTGACGCTCATAGGCCGGCATGACATTAAGCGCTGGCTGGGATGCCACCGCTGCTGCAATGGCCTGGTCGATATCATCCGGTGAAGCCATGGCAACTTCTGTGGCTACTTCACCGGTAAATTTGTCATAAACTTTTAAATCGGTATTGGGTTGTTGTGGTTTGTTTGCTAAATAAAAAGGATAGCTCTCTTTCAACATAATGTTGTCTGCCTGTTAACGATAACTATAAAAAACAAAATGCTTGCTTCCCGACTAGGAAAGTAAAAAAGCAGGCATTATAGGGCGTTTGGGACTAAACCTGAAAGCGTAATCAATATTACACGAAAACGTGCCGGATAGAGTTTGATTCAGATTTTTCTCATCAAAGAAGCCACTTTGAAAAGCGATTTCTTTGACAAGAATCAAGTGTTTTTCTACTACAAACTGGCAATCGCTGCCTCATAATCCGGCTCATCGGCAATTTCACCGACAAGTTGAGAGTATTTCACGGTGCCTTCTTCGTCGATAACCACCACCGCGCGGGCCGTTAAGCCTTGCAGGGGGCCATCTGTCTGCTTCACACCATAGTCACTGGCAAAATCAGAACGAAAAGCTGAGGCTGGGACGACATCTTCCAGACCTTCTGCTCCACAGAAGCGATTCATGGCGAAGGGTAAATCCATTGAGGCACAGACAACTGTAGTATTGTCCAGTTCAGCGGCTTTGGCATTGAATGTCCGGGTTGATGTCTGGCACACCGGGGTATCAACACTCGGGAATATATTCAGAATGACCTGCTGTCCGCGCAGATCATCACTACTTAATTCCGATAAATCAGTTTTCAGCAGGGTAAATGCGGGCGCTTTTGATCCAACAGCAGGTAAGTCGCCATTGGTGTGAATTGGATTTCCTCTAAGTGTTATTTCAGCCATGTTGTTTCCTTCTGGTAAATTTAACGATATCTCTTATACACACCTTAAAACTCTTCTCTAAAAGAACCTATGTTAAGGTGAATCAGGTGTAAAATATTAGCATATCAGGACTGGTATCGTTTAATTTTCTTGGTGTAAACTTCACTTATTATGCCTATTTATGAATACAAGTGTCGCAGTTGCGGCCACCAGTTTGAAAAAATCGTCAAATTCAGTGAGACGCCGAATTGTGCGTCGTGTGAGAGTTCTGATCTGGAAAAACTGATCAATGCGCCCGGCATTCGAACTGCCAAAAGCCGGCGCCGGCCAGAGGCACAGGAACGTAGTGCCAGATCCGGTGTTCATAAAGAACTGAAAGTTGCGGAAAGTGATTTTCTGAAAAAAGAATTAAGCCACGATCATTCTCACTAGGCACGCTGGGTCACGCAAACAGTTGCTCAGCGGTTTCCATCCAATATATCTCTCCAATATACCTATCCAATATGCCTTACTGTGTCACTGGCCTAAGCCACTTGCCGTTTTAGTGCTGCACTGTTTGACGCTGGTCAAACCCGACGCTGTCAAAATAAACAACTATTTATCAGAATGGTATTAAAGTTCTGAGGAAATACTCGGCAGTGTCTCATTAGCGCATTGACATTAACAATCTATCGGGCATAGCATTTTATTTTTCTTTTACCTATTAAAGTGAGTACACATTGAAATATTTAAGCTATTTAAGGCCAGATGGTCAGGCCACCATAGGCCGATTAACAGGCGAATCCCAGGTTACCGAATTATTAACTGCTGGCGGTAACACGACCAATTTAAAATCAGCGCTGACCGATAACAGCTTCTCAAACTTGCAGGAAGGACAGAGTTGTGACCTCAGTGACATAAAATTTCTGCCACCCATTACCAATCCCGGAAAAATATTATGTGTGGGACTTAATTATCATACTCATCGCGATGAAACCGGCCTGGGCAAAGACTCCAGTTATCCGGTAATTTTTACCCGTTTTACTGACACGCTGGTTGCCCATAATGAAGCAATCATCGTTCCTGCTGCCTCCGGCAAACTGGATTACGAAGGTGAACTGGCTGTTATCATCGGCAAATCGGGTCGTGCCATTTCGGAAGAGCAGGCCTTTGATTACGTAGCCGGTTATTCCTGTTTTAACGATGGCTCCGTGCGTGACTACCAGCGCCATGCCAGTCAGTATACGCCCGGCAAAAACTTTCCGGCAACGGGCGGTTTTGGCCCCTACCTGGTGACTCCCGATGAAATTGATAACTTATCCGAACAACATGTCACCACGGTATTGAACGATGAAAAATTACAGGATCAGCCAATTTCCGATTTGATATTTCCTATTCCATACCTGATTAGCTATATCTCTACTTTTACACCCTTAAATCCGGGTGATGTGATTGTGACCGGCACCCCTGGAGGTGTTGGTGCTGCACGTAAACCTCCGATATGGATGAAAGCAGGTGATACTGTGACCGTTCAGGTTGGAGATATTGGACCGTTAGTCAATAGTGTAGTTGCTGAATAAACCGAGGCACCAGGCTAAAAATTTACCCTGAAAACACCCTGCCAGGCAGATTCATTGAATCCTGCCCGGCCGCCTTTGTTGTGCCAGTACAGATACTCGACACCCAGGAAAATACGTTCATTAAGCTCCCACAACAATTGCGGCTGTGCTATCAGGGTATTTGCATTGACACCTTCACTGCCGCTGGCATCAATAAAACCACCGACAGAAAAGTTCTGTCGAGCCATGCTGAAAGGTAAATTCCAGGCAAAGGTAATTTGCTGAGTGTGACCCTCAAGCGTGGGGTCATTGCGGTTAAAGAGATGGAGATTAAAAAACCGGAAACCGGGAAGATCCAGCCCGAAACTAATACCGCCAAGAAAAACCGGTTTTTCCACGAATTTATTTTTCAGATAATCCAGCTCGCCGATCAGGTAGATATCCTGAATAATGCCGTAGCTTAATGTTCTGTCATACAATAATTTTCCCGGACTCAGTCTGGGGCCCCATTCAATATAGGTATTACCCGCATTTTCAAAATTCCCCAGATTCGATACATCGACAAAATAAAAATTAGTGCCATAACGCCAGTTATTATTATGAACAAAGGTTATTAAAGACTGGTCGTCCCGGCCTCTGCCATCGAACGCATCAGAATAAAGCAGCTCGATTGAGTCGACTGCTACAGCGGGAACTGCCGTCAGACAAACGATGCTGATTAAAAGAGAATGTAAAACCTTCATGTAAATTGATATGTCTGAGAACATTCAGTGAAACTGGGTGTTAGCGGGTTTTTTTATGAAAATAAAAAGCCGAAGCCAGAATGTTTTTTATTCTGACTCCGGCTTGTACTAAGTTATGAATTGTCAAACTTACAGCCTGATGAATGCCAGGGCATTATTGGGGTTCATTGGGATCACCAGCTGGTGCTGAACTGAGTCATAGCACATGGATGCCGCGCTCGGAATCCCTACTGCTATAACGACGGCTTTTTCACCCGGAGCAATGCGGGAAACACTGCCAAAACGCACCGAGCTGACATATTTGGTGCCATCACCTGTCACTACAACACCATCATTTCCAGCTTCGGCAGCATACTCGATGCCTACAACGTCACCATCCTGATCATAGGTAATCACGGCATTGGAACCAATATTGACCACGACA
>JAYPJO010000076.1:0-5046 GCA_038128465.1 Gammaproteobacteria bacterium | reverse complement strand
TTGCCATCATTATCCATCGCCACACCATTGGGTGTAGCCAGTGGCTCGCCTTCAGTAAATACAGAACTGTCGCCATCAGGCGTAACTTTATAAAGTAAACCATTAGGGGTATCTGATATATAGGCTGTTCCATCTTCAGCGACGGCTACACCATTCAGAAAACCCGCATCGGAAACAAAAACTGAATCCAGAGGCTCACCGCTGGCAAGATCAAAGGAGCGTAAGTAACCGGAATCAACGGTGTAAAGTACGCCATTTTGTACCGCACTACCTATTGGCGAATCCAGTTCTAATCCATCCCGGGTGGCGCCAATCCATTTGGATGTGTGCACACTGCCATCCGGATTGATCAGGGACACATAACCATCGGCTGGCGCACCTTCATCCCTGCGACCGGCATTCATGGATAAAATCAGGTTTTTATGTGGATCAAAAGTACAGCTTTCAGTGAAAGTAAAGCTGCCAAACACTTTGACGTTTTGTGACATTTGCATTTTGATGCCTGCCTCATTGACAGCGCTCAGTGGCTCTCCTGCCTGAAACTCCTGAGCAGTGGCAGAAAAGGATAAGACAGAAAAAACAGCAGCGGCTAGTTTGGTTTTCATTTTATCTCCTTGTGTTTTTAAAATTGGTTTTAATTATCAGACTTCAGGAAAGTAAAAAAACGATCGCTGATAATACCCTATCCTGTTGGCAGGCCATAGTCCCATTTTATGAACTCAATGATAGTTGTCCTGCTTGAGTTTTATTGTTAACTGCTACCAGTTACTTTTCACCCATTACTCTTCATTTTGTTCAGATTTTAACCTGGATAGTTAGGTAGTGGCTCAATTGAATTACGTTTGTTACTTTTAAAAGCGATAAGGGGAGCGTACTTTAATGCGGAGCACGCGGTGAATACATCCCTGTACGCTCGGCCTCGGCATCCCTGCCTCGGACGGCTCCTCATTAAAGTACATATCCCCTCGTAGTTACTTATCGGTGAATTCAAATTGAGCAACTACTAAAATGTTCATTCGTTGATTTACCAAATCCCTTTATTCAGGCGTATTAATTTAATAGCAATTTGGCATATAATCGCACGGTTCCAATTTTTACTTTACCGTAACCGTAATGGAGACATTTAATGATTAATTATAAAAAAACGTATCAGATACTGCTCGGGCTGATCATGATGCTGAGCATCGCGGCCTGCTCTCAGGAAGAAGCAGCCATGCCTGAACAAGCCAGCAACGACATGGCAGATGATATGCCAATGCAGGAAGCAGACATGAACTCTGCAATGGCTGATGAAGAACATGGTGTGATGACTGCAGCTGAGCAGGAAAATTTACGCCGAGCTGAAGAATGGTGGCGTACTGTGTTAATGGGCGGGCGTCTTGATCAGGTTGAAGAATACATGACCGAGCGCTATATCCAGCATAACCCGAATGTACCTACCGGTCGTGATGGTTTTGTTGAATTCTTTTCAGCTTTTGCCCAGCCTGGTCCAATTCCCGAAGAATTTCCACCAACTGATGTCAAATTCGCCAAAGGTGATTACGTGGTTTTTGTCTGGGAAAGAGAAGCCGAAGATCCTGAAACTGGTGAGCCTTATAACTACAGTTTCTTTGATGTAGTACGTATGCAGGATGGTCGGGTTGACGAGCACTGGGACAGTGTATTCCGCATGACACCTCCGGGCGCTCCGGCAAATCCGATAGCACCTGGCATTGGCCCTTACCCGGTTGCCCCTGCAAATACTGTTGCAGAGCAGGCCGTGGAAGACCTGGTTAATATCGAGATGAAAGATATTCTGCAATATCAGAATGTTGATCTGGCTATGGAAGTCATGGCTGAGGATTACATTCAGCATAACCCAAATGTTCCTGGTGGCCGTGATGGGTTTATGGAATTTTTCAGCCAATTTGCCAATCCACAACCCATTCAGGACGAATGGATTGATGAACCCGAGCTTATTCTTACCCATGGTGATTATGCTCTGTACATCATGACCCGTTACTCAGAAGATCCTGCAAGGGATAATGAAGTGTACAAATGGAACTGGTTTGATTTTTTCCGGGTTGAAAATGGCATGATCCAGGAACATTGGGATTCAGCAACGCGTGATAACAATGTTCCACCCAGCGTTGAACCACCCGCAGGATTTGTATCCTGGAGTGATCGATAAGACAGTCAGTTAATTACTGAATGAAAAAATGGGCCTTGATGGCCCATTTTTTTTGGTGTGCAGATTGGTACATCAAAACTTGCACAACATGTTAAGCTTGTATTCATCACATGTTTTCTACACTGTAGCTGAAACTAAAGAATCAATGTTTTCTTTACAGAATTCAGATCTTTCCTAAATAAGGGAGTCAGTTATGAAAAAAGCAATGATGTTCCTGCTCAGCGTATTAAGTTTCAGCCTGGTATTTTTCAATCAGGCTGCCGCTATTGCGGACGACGATGAAAAATATCACTTTGATGATCTTGAACAGATAGATGATTTTTTATACTGGCAGGCCAGAAGCTGGCAGGTTATTGATTCCCGTTCACTGATTATCCGCATCTCTCCAGCACAGTCTTATCTGTTGATTCTTGACCAAAATATTTGGGCATTACGTTACACAGAGGAAATCAGTATTTCATCGAGAAATTCGAGAGTCAGAACAAATGTAGATCTGGTTAGTGTGCCGAACCAGGCAGCCAGACGAGGTAGAATTGAGGCTATTTATTTATTGCCTGATCGTGAATCCCGGCAACATGTTTACGAACAAATCAGGGGTATTGAATCTGAAGACCTAAACGCCCCCAGAAGCGACCTCATCATCGACGACCGTGTTATCTAGATACAGATTAATACAAGTTGTTGTTAAAAAATTAATTCAGGAATGAATTATATCTTCAGTTATCCTGATCATTGTCCCGATCGGGCAATTCTATACCCATTCGATCAGCACGCTTGCGCCAAAGTTTTCTGGCATGCTCCTGCATATCCATTTGCTTGTCTTTTTCATCCATGATTTCCAGACCCAGCAGAGTTTCCAGAATATCCTCAAGGGTAATAATGCCTTCCATACCCCCGTATTCATCAACAATCAGCATGATATGCAAACGATGTTTGATGAAAAATTCAAAGGCATCATAAACCGATTTGGTTTCCACCATGGCTTTGAGTTCTCGCTGATAATGTTTCAGCGTGTTATCAGAACTGCCACGAGTCTGCGCCAGCAAAAGATCACTTTTCAATACAAAGCCCTCAAGATGCTCACGGTTATTTTCGTAAATGGGAATACGGGAAAAACGCGTATCATCATAGGCGCTGAAAAATTCTGACACTTTCATCGAGCCGGGTAATGAAAAAACCACGGGACGTGGTGTCATGACTGCCGTAATAGGCGTCTCATTCAGCATGAAAATATTTTTTAATATGCGCGACTCGTTTTCCTGCAACTGACCTTCCTGCTCGCCCAGCTCAGCCATTGCTGCAAACTCTTCACGTGAAAACCCTTCCGGTTCTTCGTTATAAGAGAATCCCCGGGTAATTTTTTCTGAAAACCAGACAAAGGGAAAAAGTATCCAGACCAGGTATTTTAAAAACAGCGCAGTAAAACCTGATAACTGACGCCAGTAGACTGCACCAAGCGTCTTGGGAATAATTTCTGAAAAAATCAAAATCAGTAAAGTCAGTACGGCTGACGCCAGACCGACCCAGGCACTGCCAAACACAACAGCAGCCTGCGCTCCTGCTCCAGCTGCACCAACAGTATGCGCAATAGTATTCAGGGTGAGAATGGCTGAGAGTGGTTTATTAACATCCTGTTTTAATTCGCGCAGCAAGGTGCCGGAAGAACGTTCCTGCTGTTCCATCAGCATGATGTGCGCTTTGGAAACACTCAAAAAGACCGCTTCTGTAATTGAGCATAAAAAGGAAAAAATTAAAGCTACAGCGACGTATACGATAAGTAGAGTCATTAGCTGATACTTTATCTTAAAATCTGATTTTGGGGATGCACGTTAATGGGTGAAATTTATTTAGCTCTGCCCAGATATCCCTGAGCTAACATTGGGATTCTGATAATTCGATGGGCAGCAGCAAAGGTAAAATTGTTATTCAGCACAATTGCATACAGATATCGTTTATCTTCTCCACTGAAAGCCACACCATGCAAGCCGGGGACTCCCGGAATATTACCCAGATAAGATCCATCAGCTGCAAACACATCAACAGAATCATCCGCAAAGCCACCTGTGGGCACATAAACCCGCCCTTCTGCATCTACAGCCATACCATCCCCGCCTCCCCTGCTCAGGCTTGCGAAGATACGTTGGTTTGTTAATGCACCATTGTCTTGTACATCAAAAGCAACCACAGTTCCGGCATTGGTCACATACAGTGTCTCTTCATCGGGGCTTAAAATAATCCCATTGGTAGCAACCACCGTATCATCACCATACTTTTCTACAACACCATGGGCATTAGCGTAATAAAGTCCCGCACCGGAAACGGTGAAATAAACCCCGCCCAGATTATCCGCTGCAAGATCATTCATAATACCGCTGACACAATCCAGGGGGTCACCCTGGTATTTATCGGCAAAGATATGACGTTCCGGCTCCAGCCTGTCGATGGATGAATTCAGACCACGGTTTAATACAAACAGATCACCATTTTTACTGCGTGATACTGCCCCACTGGTATTGGTGTTTTCATAGATAATCTCGGCAGAACCATCCAGATTTAATTTAATGATATTACTGGCATCATTGTTAGCGAATATGATGCCGCCATCTTCAGTTGCAATGAGGCCATCAGCATTATTACCACCCCAGGACCAGACAGTTTCCCATCTCAGACCTTCCTCAATAACACCAGCAATAGCTGTTGTGGTTAAAACGGGCGGTTCAGGTATCAGTTGCGGACTTAAGGGCGGAATGGTAAGTGCAGGCGCAGGATTTCGACAGTTTGCTCTTACCTTTGGCAGGTCTGGATCCTGCCAGGATTGCAGGCTTTGCCCAATACCCGGATCGAACACATCCGAGACATTCTGCGCAGACAATGGC
>JAYPJO010000075.1:0-9502 GCA_038128465.1 Gammaproteobacteria bacterium | reverse complement strand
GCGCGATTCGGGTATTATCGTTGGATTGATTCACCCGGGCTGGGTAAAAACCGACATGGGCGGTCCGGATGCAGAGATCACAACTGAGGAAAGTGCTTCAGGAATTCGCCAGGTTATAGCTGACATGACACTGACTGATACCGGTAAATTCTTTAAATGGAATGGAGACATTCACCCCTGGTAAATTTCAGTCATCCCGGAGAATACTAAAGCAGTGTTATATCACCCTGAGCATTGACCTGAAACCTGGCAGCCAGGGGTTTTTCACCACTGCTGGTCAGCGTTATGTCCGGTATGAATATTCTGCCATCACGATAGATAATTGAACCGGTAACCACTGCCGGATTATTGTCATTTTTTGCGAACATGCTGGTATAGACCTCATACTCTTCTTCCATGGCCGAAGGGCTTAACCAGATTTCGTTACCCGGCCCGTTGGTGTTGTCTTTAGCCAGAGCTGCATCCGAACCCGGAAAGTTTCTGGCCGCATAGTAATACTCATTGCCTGCAGGATCGATTATATGCAGATCCACATCATCACCTGTTGACCAGTTAATCACCATCATGGCAAAGGTTTGCGCCAGTTGCGCCTGGAAGGACTCCAGTTCTTCCTGCACATCAGTAAGGATAATGTCCGGCGTTGTATCCTGATCCTGGGACTGTGCTTCACACATGGCCAGTTCCAGCTGAGTCTGTTCCAGTACTTCATTGAGGGTTTCCAGTTCCAGACTCATTTGCTCCAGTTGCTCGCCCATGTTGGCTTCCAGTTCTTCCATAAGGCCAGGAGAATCACCAGTATTGGGGAAAAATGGCAGGGCTGCGATAGTAAGCAGCATGAAAGCTCCCAGAGCCGACGCAAAAAGGTCCAGAGCGGACATGCTGAATATATTGACTTCTCTACTTCTGATTTTCATTACTTAGTGTTTTTCCAAAATATTATCTGAAGCGTAAATTACCACGTTGAAGATCTTTAACCGAGGTACAACCCATCAGTTTCATATCCCTGACCATCTCAGCATGCAACAATGACAATGCCCTTTCAACGCCGGGCTGACCGGCAGCCGCCAGGGCGTAAAGATATAGTCGTCCACCCGAGCAGGCTTTGGCTCCCAAAGACAAGGCTTTAAGAATATGCGTACCTCGCATAATGCCACCGTCGCAAACAACATCAATCTGGTCGCCAACCGCATCAACAATTTCAGCCAGCTGGTCAAAGGGTGCTCGCGAGCCATCCAGCTGACGCCCACCATGATTGGAAACCATGATGCCAGTCGCACCGATATCAACGGCCTTTCTGGCATCTTCCACGGACATAACCCCTTTTAACACGAAATCCTTACCCCAGTATGACCGAATTTCTTCAGCATCCTTCCAGGTCATAGACTGATCAATCATCTTGCTGAAATAATCGCCAATGCGTACTGAAATATTGGTTCCTTCTTTAACATAGTCTTTCAGCTGACACAGCTCATAAGCTGGATGGGTAAAATAATTTATTGCCCAGGCCGGGTGGGTGGCAAAACTAAGCAGACTTTTTAAGGTGAGCTTTGGTGGCGTGGTAAAACCGGTCCACAGATCTCTTTCGCGATTACCACCGACTATGGTATCTACGGTCAGTGCCAGCACATCAAAATTGGCCGCCTTGGTACGGTCCAGCATGCTCTGGTTCAACCCTTTATCTTTATGATAGTAAAGCTGAAACATTTTGGGCGTACTGATTTTTTCACTAACTTCTTCAACACTGACCGTCCCCAGGGAAGAAACGCCGAACATGGTATTGTATTTTTCTGCTGCCCTGGCAACAGCCAGTTCACCATCATGATGAAATAATCGCTGTAATGCAGTCGGCGACAGGAACAGGGGAATATCCAGTTTTTGTCCCATGACAGTCGTGGATAAATCGATATCCTCTACCCCAGCAAGGACATTGGGTACCAGGTCGACTTCGTCATAAGCGGAGGTATTTCGGCGATAGGTGACTTCGTCATCGGCCGCACCATCGATATAGTGAAAAATTGGACCGGGTAAGCGTTGTTTGGCCAAGGCCCTAAAACCGGAAATATTATGAACATCTTTCAAACGCCTGAACATCTAGACTAAGGCTCCTTTATTTAACTGCATGCGTGCAAAAACAATAAGACAAATAACGATAAATACACTCAAAATGCTGCCTAAATTAAACCAGCCCAGTGTGCCGGACCAAACGATAGCATAACCCATTGAACCTGCCAGCAGAGCATAGTAGACAAATGCTGCCAGGGTTTTTCGAATCACCAGCCCTTCCTTGCCTAACAGGCCGACCACTGCTGAGGCTGCAACGACATTGTGAACGCAGATAATATTACCGGCAGCACCACCAACTGCCTGTAATGCAACGATCCAGGTCGGGTCAACACCAATACGCTCACCCACACCAAACTGAAACAGCGAAAAGGTCATATTGCTTACGGTGTTACTGCCCGCGACAAAAGCACCAAAACCGCCAATAAACGTGGAAAATATCGGCCAGGCTGAACCAGCCAGAGCCGCAACACCTTCTGCCAGGGCATTGGGCATCTTGGCATAACCGGCCAGACCATCCTGTGAATTCAGAAAGACCTGGACCATGGGTACTGTGGTTAATAATGGCAGTGACACTTTCAGGATGTTCTTACAGGAATCCTGAACTGCCATGGTGTATGACTGCAGGCTCATGCGATGGAGCAACAATGTTGAGAGTGATACTACAATAAAGATCGCCCCTGGCGAATACAACAGCTGGATATTGCCAGTACCGACAGAAGAACCAAAAATGTTCGGCCAACTCAGAATAAATGACTGCAGGAAGGTGTTAACGCCCAGAGCCGGGACGCGTGTAATGATCAGTAGCAGTGCCAGTAACAAATAGGGAAAAGCGGCCATTAACACCGGCATGGGTTTTATTTCTTCCTGTCCCAGCTGATCATTATGGGCAGAATCATCGCCTATCCATTCAGGATCCCACTGCGCCTTGTCGGGAAAATCCCAGTGTTCATCTTGCCCAGGCATAAACCAGCCCGCTCTGGCAGCAGGAATCACAATCAGCAGACCAACCATGCCACCAATAATCGAAGGAAACTCCGGGCCAAAAACATACGCGGCAATAACATAGGGAATCGTCATGGCAAATGCCGCAAACAGTGCAAATTTCCAGACTCTTAACCCATCCACAAATGACCTATTCTCACCAAAAAACCGGGTCATCAGGGCAACTACAAACAGCGGAATAAAGGTGCCGGTGATGGCATGCAGGATGGCCACTTTTTGGGCCACCTGCTCTACGAATGGCCTGCCAACACTCTCCAGGCTTGCGCCATCAATACCCATCTGCTGTATATACTGATAGATACTGTCATCACCGGATAAACCGGTACTAACTCCAACCAGTAATGGTGTGCCCAGAGCGCCAAAAGAAACCGGGGTGCTTTGTATGATCATGCCTGCAACCACAGCAGCCATTGCCGGAAAGCCTAGTCCAGCCATCAGTGGAACAGCAACAGCAGCAGGTGTCCCAAAACCGGAAGAGCCTTCAATGAAAGAACCAAAAAGCCAGGCAATAATAATGACCTGAATTCGCCTGTCAGGAGATATATCAATAAAACCCTGACGGATAACCCTGAGAGCGCCACTGTGCTGCAGGGTATTTAACAGCAAAATCGCCCCGAAAATAATATACAACAAGGTCAGGGCAACAATAATGCCGTTTACGGTTGCCGCAGCAACCTGATTAACAGGTAATTGCCAGACCCAAAGACCCAGACCCGCAGCTGTGATATAAGCCAGCGGCATAGCACGGCGAGCCGGCCACTTCAGAATGACCAGAAAAATTGCAACTACCAGGATGGGAAGAAAGGAAAGCAGTGACAAGGTTAATATATTCACATTACAACTCCACTGATGTTTAGCCTCGGCAGGCAGCCTATATCCACACAGTCATATTTAAAATAGTTTCCTCCGGATGGTTGCATAAGATCCGGCATAGCTGCCTCTTGGAGACTTCAAACAGGAATGTGTTGTTTATTATCTGAAAAAAATGACTGTTATTCTTATCACTAAAATATGCAAAACATTATCAGGGACACATTTCCTGATTGCAAGAATCCCACTTCGGCGTTTATAGTGCGTTTCTCGGTTTATTTATACAATTTTGTAGTGAACCGGACGACTATTAATCCATTAACACGGTAATCGTGTTTCTTAACTCAAGGTTTAGCTATGTCACAATTTACGTCATTTCATCCGCCACAACGCCGCCTCATGGGACCCGGGCCATCAGATGTCAATCCACGGATTCTGGAAGCCCTGTCCCGTCCTACTATCGGGCATCTTGATCCGCAATTTATTGCCATGATGGATGAGGTGAAACAACTTTTGCGTTATGCCTTTCAGACTGAAAATGAAGTAACACTGCCAATCTCCGCTCCGGGTTCTGCCGGTATGGAGTGCTGCTTTGCCAACCTGGTTGAACCGGGTGATAAAGTTATTGTCTGCATAAACGGTGCGTTTGGTGGGCGCATGAAAGAAAATGTAGTTCGCTGTGGTGGCGAAGCCATTATTGTCGAAGACCCCTGGGGACGAGCCATCGATGTCAGTAAAGTTGAGGAGGCGCTACAGGCAAATCCTGATGCCAGCATTCTTGCATTTGTACATGCAGAGACCTCCACCGGTGCACTCTCAGATGCCGAAACCCTGGCCAGACTGGCTCATGAGCATGACTGCCTGACAATCGTGGATACGGTCACATCACTTGGTGGCGTTCCACTTAAAGTGGATAAATGGCAGCTGGATGCCGTGTATTCCGGCACCCAGAAATGTCTGTCATGCATTCCCGGCCTGTCTCCCGTTACTTTCAATGATCGCGCCATGACCAAAGTAAAAAGTCGTTCCACGCCCGTACAGTCATGGTTTCTGGATCTGAACCTGATGCTGGGCTACTGGGAAGGTGACGGCAAACGTGCCTACCATCACACTGCCCCGATTAACCCCTTATACGGCTTACATGAAGCACTATGTATTCTGCATGAAGAAGGCCTGGAAAACGCCTGGCAGCGACATCAGGAACAACATAATGCCCTGAAGACCGGACTGAACGATATAGGCCTTGAATTATCAGTGCCTGAGGCAGAACGTTTACCCCAGTTAAATGCTGTCACCATTCCAGACGGCAAAGATGACGCTGAGATTCGAGGTCGTCTGCTAAATGAATTCAACCTGGAAATAGGTGCCGGACTTGGCCCCAGTGCCGGCAAGTTGTGGCGAATAGGACTGATGGGTTACTCGGCCAACCAGGGCAATGTGCTTTACTGCCTGAGTGCCCTGGATGCCGTGTTAATCAATTAAGGCTGACTGATCTTTAATTACGCACTTGGCAGGGCGTCAACCGTTGCGATCATGCGTCTGCGCATGGCTTCATCCGGTAAGCGTCCAGTCATGCCGCCGATATTATCAGCCATATTGCGGGGTCTGCTGGTTGACGGTGTAGCCGCCGTTATGGCCGGGTGGCTGATAATAAACTTCAGGAAAAACTGCGCCCAGGTAGTGGCATCAAATTCCTGTGCATAATCTGGCAGGTCCTGCCCACTGACCCGTGACCATAAGCGACTTCTGCCGAAAGGCAGATAACACAACACGGCAATACCACGGTCCATGGCCAGGGGCAGTATGTCCTGCTCTACCCGGCGGTTATCAACCGCATAATCGACACCGATAAAATCCAGCTCTTCATTCTGCATAACCTCTATCAGGCTTGGGTACTGATCCGGGAAAGTGGTTGTTATACCCAGATAACGAATCCTGCCTTCTTCCTTGTACTCCCGGAGTATCGGCAACTGAACACCCGGGTCACCCATGTTATGAACCTGGATCAGATCTATCACGGGTTTACCTATATAGCGAAAGGAATTTTCTACCTGCTGACGTGCCCTGGCCGGATCAGCACTGCCTCCGCCGCGCCCGGCCACATTCAATTTAGTAGCCCAGAACAGATTTTCTGCAATACCGAGTTCCTGGGCAATCTGACCGCTGACTTCCTCTGATGCGCCATAACCGGGCGCAGTATCAAAAACCCTGCCGCCCATATCCGAAAGCGTGGAAAGGACTCCCCGCAAGGCTTCAATATCTTCACTCCTAGCTACCCGTGCAAATGTTGCAGAACTGCCCAGCCCTACAGCCGGAATCTGCTCGCCGGTTGAAGGTATCGTACCCATAATCAATTCACTTTGTGCAGCCTGGAGCTGATTCACCAGAGCTGGATTCAGACTCAAGGCAGCACCGCTATAAAGAGAATTCTGTAAGAATTTTCGTCGATTCAGTTTGTTGCTTTTCATGCTGTTTTTATCAGTCATTGTTGCGTACCTTTTTGTTTTAGCTTTTATTTTGGCCCTGATTTTTTTCAGTTTATGCCGGGCTTTGCAGGTGAGTTAGTTAAATTCAGATTCCTGACATAATTAAACACCAGACTGGCCAGAAATCCCAGCAAGGCAAAGCAAAATACTACAGCAAAGACATGCTGGTGACCGCTCTCGCCCGGGGCATTATCCAGTAAAAAACCCATCAGCGGACCCATGAAGATATCTGGTGTGTAGCCGATAAATGAAACCAGTCCCACAGCCGTTCCGGTATAGAGCATTGGCACCCTGACTTCTCCCAATGTTGAAAAATACAGTCCACGCAAGCCATAAATGCCAGCACTGGTTGCCGCAACTGTCATCAACAACAGTACGGGAATTCCGGGTGTCAGCACACCAGATACAATGATCAGGCTGCCAGCCATAACCAGCGCGAAACTCAACTGCAGTGCCAGTTTGCTGTTGAGTTTGTCGGCCAGTATGCCAACGGTAACTGCTGCCAGTGGTCGCATCCAGAACGATACCGTCCCCAGCATGGCAGCATCCACTTCATTAAAACCAAAGGCATCCCGTGCATATAATGAAAAATCATCCGTGCTTTTGTAAGCAACATAGGCACATAAAATAATTAATGCCTGGAGCCAGACTCCGGGTATGGTGCTGACATGTTTCAGACTGTGCAGGCTGAGCACTGTTGGGCTGTCTGTTTGCTGTGCTGCAGTCCCGGAATCAGGAATAAACAGCCATATCAGGGCTGCTGATAACAGTCCCAGGCCAGAGAAAATTAAGATAACCATACGCAATGCGTCGGCGCGTTGTTCAAAGCTTGCACTTGCAACATCCTGGGGCAGCAGGGCTGCAAATATAAATACCGATAGCGAGGAAAGAATGGCAGCAAACAGCCCCCTGCCCCCATCGAATATGCCAAAGGTCTGTCCCTGGTTGAGACCACCTATTTCACGGGTTGTTTTTATGAGCGCTCCCCAGAACAGAAATATTGTTGTCAGCCCCCAGAGACCATAAAGCAGAGTCATCAAGCCTATCGCTGGAATGGTCATCATCATTAGCCCGCCCAATGAGGTCGCTATCAGGGCGCTCACCATCAGATGTCTTGCGGAAAAGCGATCTGCCAGTGGTCCACCAGCAAAATAAGAGAACATAGCCACCACACCATACACTGAGAATGCTGTTCCCAGTTGCAGGTTAGTCATATTAAAAATATCGAGAAAGGTGGGTCGAAAGACACGGGAAAGCACAAAGGGTAGTAAAAATATGGCCTCACCGCTAACGATCAGTGCAAGCAAGGCAAGCTGTCTGGATAATCTTTCAGCACTATCTTTTGTCCTGTTTTCAGTGTTGCTGTCAGTGCTCTTAATAGTCTTGATAAATAACCTCAACAGAATTTATAAAAAAGCCCAGCGTCAGAAAACCGCATTACAGCCAGGCTCATATGGCTATATTGCCAGATGCATACCATCATATAGCAAAATTGAAAGCAAAAAAAAGTGACAGCTTTTGATACTACTTGGGTTAAACCGACTTGTGACTCTGCTTATGCAGCTTTCATCACCATGAGTGACCTCCTCAGTCAGTAGTTTAAGTTAATTTCTAACTTAAATACTGGACTCGTTTTAGGGGGCCACGTCAACTCTTTACTCTGAACTACACAAAAACGCCCATTTAAGGTAAAGTTCGCCATTATATTTTACATTCAGAAGAGTTGAGCAATTCCCATGATTAATCGCAGAACAACCTTGAAAATTGGCGCAACCGGTGTGCTGGGCGGGCTGATGAATTTTCCCCTGCAAGCCATGGCTAGCGCTACCGCAACTACAACTATGGCGACACCTTCCCATGTCCTGTTTGATAGTCGCATAGCTGAAAGCCGCGCTTTTGCCAACAAACTGGCGACTAAAGGCCAGCCTGTAACAGATATCAGCAGTGATTTAAGCGATCTCTGGTACCGGGAATTACGCCAGCAATTACTTGAAAATCGCAGCCCTGTAATTGGCCTGACAAAACGTCTGGATCTGTTTTGCCTGGAAGAACTTGCACGGGATGCTGGCATGAAAGTCACCTTACGCATAGACCATCTAATCCATGAGCAGGGCCAGGTTGAACATAAGATCAATGGTGTTGCGACGGGCTTACTGGGTAATAGCGCGAGTTTTGGTGAAAAAATAGCTGAAATTTCCATGTCTGATCTTCAGGCACAGACTTCTGGAATCTCAGCACAAAAGCTATCCGGCCCTTACTCTCCCAAGACCAAAACAGCTTTGGTCACCTGGGTAATAGCCTGAAAAACAATTATTTACATTAATACCCGAGGACATAACCATGGCACTACCTCCTAATCTCAGCCAGGCTGAATTCGACAGAGCGCTTACTGAATTTGAATCTGTTGTTGGCGCTGACTGGGTTTTCAGCTCTGATGCTGACGTCGCGCTTTATCGCGATTCCTATTCACCTTTTTGGGGCGAGGAAGAAGAACGCATAGCCTCAGCCGCAGTTGCCCCTGACAGCGTTGAAGAAGTCCAAGAAATTGTACGTATCGCTAACCGATATCGAATTCCGCTGTATCCGATTTCAACCGGCAGAAACCTTACATATGGTGGTGCGGCCCCCACTCTGTCAGGTAGTGTGGTGCTAGACCTGAAGCGCATGAACCGCATACTGGAAGTAGATGACAAGAGAAACTTCGCCCTGGTGGAACCAGGTGTTTCCTATTTTGAGCTATATAATTACATCAAGGAGCATGATTTGAATGTCATGCTGGATATACCTGATCCAGGCTGGGGCAGCCCCATGGGTAACAGCCTTGACCATGGTGTCGGCTATACCATGGGTCCATACCGGGATCATTTTGGCTCGCATTGTGGTCTGGAAATAGTTACTGCTGAAGGCGATTTAATTCGCACTGGTGCCGGCGCTGTACCAGGCTCTAATGCCTGGCAGGATTTTCATTATGGCGCTGGTCCATCTATTGATGGTCTGTTTGCACAGTCTAATTTTGGTGTTGTTACCAAAATGGGTGTGAAATTGATGCCCATGCCTGAAGTCTATAAAACTGTGATGGTAACCGTCCCTCGTTACCAGGATTTCCAGGCAATGATTGAAGAAGTCAATTACCTGGAAGA
>JAYPJO010000074.1:7052-9532 GCA_038128465.1 Gammaproteobacteria bacterium | reverse complement strand
AAACGTATGCTGGGCAGAACACCTGGAAACATTTCAGCGATCAGACCCTTAAAGGATGGTGTCATTGCCGATTTCCAGGTAACTGAAAAAATGCTGCAGCATTTTATTCATAAAGTTCACGAAAATAGTTTTATCCGGCCAAGTCCCAGGGTGCTGGTTTGTGTACCCTGTAAATCCACACAGGTGGAAAGACGGGCGATTCGCGAATCAGTTATGAGTGCAGGAGCAAGGGAAGTACGTCTTATTGAAGAACCTATGGCAGCGGCAGTGGGTGCAGGTTTGCCAGTTGATCGTGCCAGCGGTTCTATGGTCGTCGATATTGGTGGTGGTACAACTGAGATTGCCATCATTTCATTAAATGGTGTGGTTTATTCTGAGTCTGTCAGAGTTGGAGGCGATCGATTTGATGAAGCCATTACTACGCATGTACGTCGTAACTATGGCAGTTTAATCGGTGATGCCACAGCTGAGCGGATCAAAAAAGAAATAGGTTGTGCATTTCCCAGCACTGAGATAAGGGAAATAGATGTACGTGGACGCAATCTTGCCGAAGGTGTGCCGCGAAGCTTTACCCTGAACGGTGATGAAATTCTGGAAGCTTTACAGGAACCTTTGTCAGCCATTGTGCAGGCAGTTAAAAGTGCATTGGAACAGTCTCCGCCTGAACTGGCCTCTGATATTGCAGAAAGCGGCCTGGTGCTGACTGGTGGTGGTGCTTTATTACGTGACCTGGATAAATTGCTCAGTGAGGAAACCGGCTTACCGGTAATTGTTGCAGATGATCCCCTTTCCTGTGTTGCCCGTGGAGGCGGCAGGGCGATGGAATTGATGGATGCTCACGATATAGATTTACTGACTTTAGATTAAAAAATAATAGTTTTTATAATAAAAATTATAATAAAAAGAACCGAATAAATGTTCAATTTCTGAACAGGTAGGTGACTATTAACAAGTCTCTATTTATTCAAAGTTCAGCTCAGGGATATCGATTATTGGCCTTGGTGCTGGTTTCTATTGTGCTGATGTTTGCGGATAACCGCTTCGGTTATCTGTCACAAGTGCGTTACTACGCATCCTACTCTGTCACACCAATTCATTATTTGTCGTCACTGCCACAAGCTGTCAGTCAGCGTGTGGGGAATGTTTTTAAAGGTCGCGATGAGCTGCTGGCGGAGAATCGTCTGCTGCAGGAAGAATTACTGATGCAGCAATATCAGTTACAGAAATTTGATCATTTAACCGCAGAAAATCAGCGTCTGAATGAATTGCTGAATGCTTCGGCAATTGTCGATGATATTGTGGTAAGGGCTCAGTTGGTCGGCGAATCACCGGATCCTTTCAAAAAGCAGGTATTAATTAATAAAGGTAGCATTCATGGTGTCTATGAAGGACAGCCGGTATTGGATGCTGATGGTCTGTTTGGTCAGGTGGTGATGATCGAGCCTTATTATAGTTGGGTACAACTGATTACTGATGCCCAACATTCTACACCGGTGCAAATTAATCGTAATGGTATTCGTGCCGTAGTTTCGGGTACACAGGGCAGCCAGCACGTAATGGTATTGAATAACATCACCGCTAATACTGATATTGTAGAAGGAGACATGCTGGTGACATCCGGGCTGGGTCAACGGTTTCCGGCTGGATATAGGGTAGGCGTGATAACCGATATTGTCAGAGACCCCGGTCAGCCGTTTGCCCTTGTAAGAGTGGCTCCAACAGCCAGGCTGGATAGCAGCCGAAATTTACTACTGGTGTTCTGATAATGGCTGATACAGCAACACTAAAAGCATCTCACGGTCTCTGGGTTATTGTCGTCACTTTTATCATTGCAGCTTTATTGCTGGTCATGCCCTTGCCGGACTCGATGGAATATTATCGTCCGGAATGGGTAGCGCTGGTGGTTATATACTGGGCCATGGCCTTGCCTCACCGATTTGGATTGATCAGTGCCTGGGTGCTGGGATTTTTTGTTGATGTACTGGGAGGATCATTATTGGGTCTTAATGGTCTTGTGTTGTCTTTGGTCACCTATATGGCATTGAGTCTTTATCAGCGTTTACGCATGTTTACCATGCTGCAACAGGCCAGCACTATTTTTATTCTGGTTGGCTTACATCAACTGGTTTCGTTCTGGGTATTAACAGTCAGCAATCAGAATACATCCCCAAATTTGATGTTTCTGATTTCTGCACTGACAAGCGCTATTATATGGCCACTGGTATTTTACAGCTTACGTTATCTAAGACGCTCATTTCGGGTGGTATAAATAAGGCTATACAACGTAAAATTCCGCCATTTTTTTATATTACTTGCCAGATTACCGTTTAATTACATGAATTACAGAATATCACTTACGCTGCTTGCAGTTACTTTATTGTTATCTGCATGTTCGCTTTTCCAGGCAACAGGTGACTGGCCTGAAGAGATTCCACCGCGAGACTATTTTGTCGAACACTATCAGCAAAGTAGCGATAACC
>JAYPJO010000074.1:6598-7042 GCA_038128465.1 Gammaproteobacteria bacterium | reverse complement strand
GGATATGGACAGCTACCTCGGCTGGATACAGACATTTTACCTGGGTAATGCCTTGTCTCCAGGCTGGCTGGATTTAACGGAAGGCCTCTTGTTTGAGACGCCCCCTGAAAAACAGGAAGAGTATGCTGGCCTGATGGCCGAACTGGGTCGGCGGATAGGTGCTGAATGGGCAAAGAACAACAGGGTGCGCCTGATTGATACACGTACCGCCAGCGTCTGGCGTGATGCACTGATTGAAGCTATAGAACTGGGGGATCTGGAAAACTATATGCAACGCTTTGAATCAGATGTGAATGCGATATTTACGGGTTCATTAAGCAAGGAAGATATTGAGTTCTCCCGATACTATGAAGAGAAAGCGTTTGAGTTTTTCTGAGTTACTGGTTTTGATAACTGCTTGATATTTTTATTGAGTACTGAATTCTATATTGAGCATGTCAACTA
>JAYPJO010000074.1:5764-6588 GCA_038128465.1 Gammaproteobacteria bacterium | reverse complement strand
CCCGTACTCCCCCGCAAAAAAAGCGCTCATGATGGGTCCCTGTAATTGCTGAATGCTACCGGAAAAATCTGGCCTGATTGCAAAGTTGAATGTTTTATTACCTTCAATAAAGCTGCTTAATTCATTGCTTAGATCAATTGCCAGTGGCTGCAAGTCAGAAGGTGCAAACAAAAACAAGGATTGAGCCATGGACATCAATTCCTGTCTTAACAAATCAACACTTTTACCTTGCTGGTTGGCCTGGTTTTCCAGCATGATTTCCACCACGCCAAAATCTGAAAGGCTGAAACTGAATTCCGGCATCTCGGCACTTGCCATTAAATTCATAACCTGAGCTTCTGCTGTCATCGGGTCTGCAATCTGGTTTATGGTTTCGTAAGCAATATTTCGCGTAGTGGTGTTCATGGTCAGATTGAAGGCATCTGGCAGACTCAGGCTGGTCGTGCTGTTAAACAGGTTTGCATTATCTGGATCATATTGGTGGCTGTAATTAATTTCTGCCGGAACCGCTTCATTACCGTTAATCATGTCCAGAATATTTTGCATATCTGGCGTGATCATTGGTTGATCCAGATCTGGAAGTCCCATGGGTAAACTAAAACCCCGTGCAGAAAAATTGATGGAATGCGGAAATTCGTTAAAAAAATCCATTTCATTGATCTCAAGCTCTTCAATGTTAAATTGAACATCCATGGCATCAGTGACCCTCAGGCCAGTAATCAATATTGAGGCATCAACTCCAAATTCGGCAGAATCATACTGGATATCTTTATAGGCCCCACTGGCAATTGCTCGTTCAATGTACTGATCAATCTGATTTTCAG
>JAYPJO010000074.1:2236-5754 GCA_038128465.1 Gammaproteobacteria bacterium | reverse complement strand
CTGATTGGCATAAAAAAACAGCCCGGCTATGGCAACAACAAGAATTATTGGCAGAATGATTAAATATTTTTTCAAAATATGCTCCAAAAACAGACTAATCAGGCCACTATCAGCTAAGTGCGCAGAATGGCCTGTTTGGTCTTATAATGCAAGTCTGCCAGTGATTTCAGGGTGGCATAATTAGTGATAAAAGGAGTCTGATTTGATCATAAAGCTTGCCGGTATTGCTCGCAGGAAAGGTTCTCAATCACCCATGCAGGAAGTTTTCAGTGCTGATATATCACTGGAGGATGGCATGCAGGGAGATTCCAAAGGGAAACCAGGTCCCAGGCAGATCACTATTCTTAGTAAGGAATCCTGGCTGAAAACCTGCCATGACCTGGGTGTTGATCTGCACTGGACAACCAGACGGGCTAATCTGTTGATAAAAGGGTTTGAATTTCTGCCTACAGATGCAGGCAGAACCATTCACATAGGAGGTGTGATTCTTGAGATAACGCGAGAAACAGACCCCTGCGACAAAATGGATAAGGCGCACCAGGGTCTGCAAGAGGCATTGATGCCGGGGTGGCGTGGTGGTGTGTGCTGTAAAGTGCTACAGCCAGGGACTATCACTACAGGTGACAATGTTGAGTTGGGCAAAGATTTATTTTGAACGCTGAATTGCAGAATCGGCAATTAATTCCAGGCCATGCTTGAAGGATGATTCGGGAATCACTGTCAAACAGTCCAGGGCGATATCTATATGCTCTTCGGCTTTTTGGCGGGTATATTCCAGAGCTCCTGAATCTCGCACTGTAGCTATAATTTCATCCAGATGATCGAGACCGCCTTCTTTGATAGCTGTGGCAATCAGTTGTTTCTGATTTTCGCTGCCATGCTGTATGACATATATCAGCGGCAGGGTAGGTTTCCCTTCGGCCAGGTCATCACCGATATTTTTACCCATTTCCTGGCTGTTACCACTGTAATCCAGCACATCATCAACCAGCTGAAATGCCAGCCCAACCTGGAGACCAAACTCATGAAGCCGGTTTTGTACCTTGGCATCGGCGCTGGCAAGAATTGCAGCTGAATTACAGGCGGCCGCAAATAGGATGGCAGTTTTATTGTGAATCACATCCATGTAATCCTGCTCGGTAGCAGCAACGTTATGCTGATTGACCAGTTGCAGGACTTCACCTTCCGAAATTTTATTGGTTGTAGTTGCCATGACTTCCATGATTTGCATATCTGCTATGGTGACCAGCAACTGAAATGCCCGTGAATAAATAAAATCGCCAACCAGAACGCTGGAAGGATTCCCCCATTGCACATTTGCGGTAGGTCGGCCACGCCGCATTTCCGACATATCTACAACATCATCATGGAGCAAAGTTGCAGTGTGTAAAAACTCGATTACTGTTGCCAGGTTGACATGCTGATCACCTTTATAGTCAAAGGCCCTGGCACAGAGCAACACCAGCAATGGACGGATGCGTTTGCCACCGGCTTCTATCAGGTATTGGCCTATATTTTCTATTAGCGGGACTTCAGAATGTAACTGTTTAACGACATTTTCATTAAGTGCGTTAAAGTCTTCTGAAACCAATTGCTGGATCTTGTTACTCATAACCGATTTTTTGAGATAATGCAGATTCTGGAGCCTAGGGACGGGCGTTGTGAAAGTCAAGCAATGAGGACGTATCGTTCAGTCAGTATCATATAAAAACCCAGGTTTTAAATGGGTCGAAAAAGCAGTGATCTGTCTTGCGCAAAAGCCTCTCTTCCCGTACAATCCCCGCCCCTGTAAAAGCAGGTCCTGAGTTGAATAAGGCAGTTTTGCAGGACAGATCAGGAATTCTTGGAGAATAAACCAAATGTATGCGGTTATTGAAAGTGGTGGCAAGCAGCATCGCGTAGAAGAAGGCGAAGTGCTGAAGTTGGAAAAACTGGATGCCAGCACAGGTGATAGTGTCAATTTTGATAAGGTTTTGATGATTGGTGAAGGTGCTGATGTCAAGATAGGCAAGCCTTATGTTGAAGGCAGCGTGACTGCAGAAGTTTTGAGTCACGGCCGTGGCGACAAGGTTTCCATCATTAAATTCCGTCGCCGCAAGCATCATATGAAACGCCAGGGCCACAGACAATGGTTTACTGAGGTCAAGATTACCGGCATCACTGAAGGTAAGGCGGCTGCAAAAGCGGCACCAAAAGAGAAAACTAAAGCTGAAGATAAGGCTCCTGCTAAAAAAGCCGCAGCCAAAAAAGCACCAGCTAAGAAAGCTGCAGCCAAGAAAGCAGCACCAAAAAAATCGGCTGCAAAAGCTAAAGCAAAGTCCGCTAAGAAAGAGGATTAGTCATGGCACATAAGAAAGCAGGTGGTAGTACTAATACCGGCAGATATACAATTTCCAAACGACTGGGTGTAAAGCACTATGGAGGTGAAAGTGTTATTGCCGGCAATATCCTGGTTCGTCAGCGTGGTACCCGGTTTCATGCTGGTGAAAATGTAGGTTGTGGTAAAGACCATACCCTGTATGCCAAGGCTGATGGCACGGTTAAATACCAGGCCAGGGGGCCGAAAATGCGTACTTACGTCAGTGTTGAGACGGCAAGCGCGTAAGCAATTCAAGATTTTTTAAAAAACCCTGTCTCTGGCAGGGTTTTTTTTTGGTACTTTATAACGATGAAATTTGTTGATGAAGCAGAAATATTCGTGGAAGCTGGGAAAGGCGGTAATGGCTGCCTGAGTTTTTTGCGGGAAAAATTCATTGAAAAAGGCGGTCCGGATGGCGGCGATGGGGGTGATGGCGGTTCTTTGTACCTGGTTGCAGATCCGGCCTTAAACACCCTGGTGGATTTTAGATATCAACCCCGTTACCAGGCTGAAGCAGGTTCAGCAGGTGGTAAGCGAAATAAAACCGGAGCCAGTGGACAGGATCTTGAGGTTAAAGTACCGGTTGGTACCAGTGTTCTGGTTGCTGATTCAGATGAGCTCATTGGTGACCTGATCAAACCCGGCCAGCGTTTACTGGTCGCCCAGGGAGGGAAAAAAGGACTGGGTAACAGCCGTTTTAAGTCCAGTGTCAACCGTGCACCGCGCAAGACCACTAATGGTACTCCTGGTGAAAGCAGGCGGTTGTTTCTGCAATTAAAAGTACTGGCTGATGTTGGATTACTGGGACTGCCCAATGCCGGAAAATCAACCCTGATAAGGGCAATTTCATCAGCAAGGCCAAAGGTTGCTGACTATTCTTTTACAACTCTGGTGCCAAATCTGGGTGTCGTCAGGTTAAATACCGAACGCAGTTTTGTTATGGCGGATATACCTGGGCTGATTCCAGGGGCCGCAGATGGTGCAGGCCTTGGTATCCGCTTTCTAAAACATCTGAGTCGCAGCCGGGTTTTGCTGCATTTGGTAGACATTGTGCCATATGATGACAGTAATCCGGCGGATTCTGCAGCAGCAATTATTGACGAACTGCAGAAATTTAGTCCGGTACTGGCACAAAAAGAACGCTGGCTGGTGCTTAATA
>JAYPJO010000074.1:0-2226 GCA_038128465.1 Gammaproteobacteria bacterium | reverse complement strand
ACGCAGACAGTATTTGTGATGATGTCCTGAGTAAACTTAACTGGCAGGGCAGAGCGTTTAGAATTTCTGCGTTAACTGGGGCCGGAACACAGGAACTTTGTGAAGCAGTCATGAGTGCCATCGAAGAAAGAAATCTGCATTTGCTTGAAGACGAATCCTTCCGCGTCCAGGAGCAGGAACAACAGCAATTGATGGATTATGAAATTCGTCGCAGTATAGAGCGAAGCCGGGCCTTATGGCGGGAAAAACGCAAAGGACAGAATGACCGTGATGACGAAGATGATTATGATATCGAAGTCGAGTATGTAAATGAGTAATCGTAGCTTATTACAATCTGCAAAAACCTGGGTAATAAAAGTCGGCAGTTCCCTGGTTACTGATAATGGCAGGGGTCTCAACAGGGATGCCATAGCCGGTTGGGTCGAACAGATTATAGCCCTACAAAATCAGGGCATTGCAGTCGTGTTGGTTTCATCAGGAGCCGTTGCAGAGGGTGTTGCCAGGTTGGGATTATCAGGGCGTCCCACTGCTATACACGAACAGCAGGCAGCGGCAGCCGTCGGGCAAATGGGTTTGATAGAAGCTTATGAGCGTTGTTTCAGTGCTTATGACAAACATACTGCCCAAGTACTGTTAACACATGATGATTTATCCAATCGTACGCGCTACCTTAATGCCAGGAGCACACTGAATAATTTATTGAGGCTGGGTGTAACGCCGATCATTAATGAAAATGATACGGTGGTAACCGAAGAAATCTGCTTTGGCGACAATGATACCCTGGCCGGTCTGGTAGCTAATCTGATCAATGCCCAAGCTTTGGTGATAATGACAGATCAGGATGGATTGTACGACGCTGACCCTCGTAGTAATACCGATGCCCGGCTGATTGAAGAGGCCAAGAGCAATGATGATACGCTGTTACAACATGCTGGCGGTAGTGGGAGCTTGGGCAAGGGTGGCATGGTGACCAAATTAAGGGCAGCCAAACTTGCCGCCAGGTCGGGGACCTCGACAATCATAGTCAATGGTAATCAGGCAGATATATTGCTGGATTTATACAAAGGTAAAAATATTGGTACTTTGCTGACCGCGGACAATCAACCCATAACAGCACGCAAACAATGGTTAGCCAGCCATCTGAAGGTCTGTGGGGAACTGGTGCTGGATGATGGCGCGGTGAATGTATTAAAAAAATCAGGACGCAGTCTCTTGCCAGTAGGTATTAAATCCGTTCAGGGAAAGTTTTTACGGGGTGAAATGGTAGCCTGTGTGAATGGCGATGGTGAGACTATTGCCCGTGGCCTGGTAAATTATGATGCTGATGAGGCGCGCCAGATCATCAGCAAACCCAGTGATCAGATACTGGAAACTCTTGGTTATGATGGGGACCATGAGATGATTCACCGGGATAATCTAGTGGTTTTATAGGCTTGCTGCTGTTTATTCTGGAACAAAAAAAAACCGGCTAGTGCCGGTTTTTTTTATTCTTTATTTAATTCCTAAGTAAAGCTGTCTGTAGACTAGGATTTTAATGCTTTTACACTGGCATTGAGTCTGCTCTTGTGACGGGCAGCCTTATTTTTATGGATGATGCCTTTATCTGCCATGCGATCAATCACGGGTACCGCAGCATTATAGGCAGCAGTAGCGCCATCATAATCTTTGCTTGCAACCGCTGCGTCCACTTTCTTTATGTAGGTACGTACCATTGAGCGGAAACCGGCATTGTGGTTTCTGCGAGATTCTGCCTGTTTTGCTCTTTTACGAGCTTGTGGAGAGTTAGCCAACGTGGCCTCCTTCAATCAATCATTCAATCATTCAGTATTTCAAAAAATCAGTTTGTTTTTTCTGGCTACTGAAGTCATGGCTTCCCAAAAAAAGACGCGAACTATGCAGTTTTGGTGCGGATTTGTCAATAGCGATGCTGGTTTTATGCCTGTCGACTAGCTATGATGCGGGCTTTTAGCCTTTAATCGCCTTTATGTCAGAAGACAGCACTGTAAATAACTGCAAAACTGAAAATAGCGATAGTGCTGACAGCCATGCCAGGTCAAGCATCATTGTCTCATCACTGACTTTCTTTTCCAGAATTCTTGGCCTGGTCCGGGAAATTGTTTTTGCAGCATTTTTTGGTGATAGTGCACAGGCAGATGCGTTTTTTGTCGCCTTTCGTATCCCCAACTTTTTACGACGTCTGTTTGCGGAAGGTGCATTCTCCCAGGC
>JAYPJO010000073.1:5623-9614 GCA_038128465.1 Gammaproteobacteria bacterium | reverse complement strand
TTATTCAGGGCATCCAGATAACCTCTGACACTGCCACCGTTATTGACGTCAATGATCGGGTAAATGCCCAGGGTAAAAATATCCCCGGCCACCAGTACATTGGAACCGCGAAAATAGACAATACTGTCACCATCGGTATGAGCATTGGGCACATGGTAGATGACGATGCTTTCTCCGTTGGCAAAAAAGTCCTTTGACTCTGTGAAGTAGGTGGTAGTCAGGGTCAAATCGGGAATATCATGCTCGGTCAGATAAAACCTGTTCAACATATTTTCATGACCAATAATGGTGACGCCTCCAGCGGCACCCGCTGCAGCAACTACTTCCTCTTCCCGAGGCGGTCCGAAGCTGAAAATACCAACCCCGGCCTCATCGCCCATTGTACCGATGATGTCATTGCCGCTGATGCGCCTTTGATCAAGTGAAGTATTAATGACATATCTGGCCGGGCGGTCGGATATTTCCCGAATTAATGCCATCATCTCAGGAATATATTCGGGAGCAGGGGTGTCTACAAAGACCAGTGATTCTTCACCGATTTGAACGCTTATGTTCACATCTGCACCAGATACCAAATAAACGTTCCCCTGCACATGCAGAAGATTCAGTTCCTGGGCGTGAACAGAAAGTGAAGGTGAGCTAAATGCCAGCACTGACAGCAAAAAGACGCCCCTGAAAGTTTTTAATTGATTAGTAATATTTTGTTTAAACATTAAATTATTCCATCGGTTAAATATAGTGAGTAAATGTTTTATGAGTCACAATCTTCGTTAGTGCAGAACCTGTTGTCGCCAACGGGTTCTCCCATTACTTCACGAAACTCAGGGTCTACAGATTCTGCGCCACCATTCACACCGCTTTGTGGTAAATGATAGATTTCAGCAAACTCCTCAACAAAGGGGTTTTCTCCGGGCAGATAGTGTGGCACCAGGTTGTCAGGATTTATCGGTACCTCGGTGGTATATTCACAATTATTGAAGCCACCGCGCCTGGATGGATCAAGCTGGAAATCCTGGGTTCTGACCAGTGGTTCTGTTAAAAATACCGGATCATCAATAACAGTCATTACTGTCAGGTACTGACCACCATGTAACATCCAATATTCTGTGGCCGTTCGTTCGCTACTGGCAGGCAAACCATTTCGACGTAAATAACTCTGTTTCAGATGGGTGGTAGTGATAACCAGCACATTGCCATTCCAGACGCCTGTGGAAAAACCCTGGAAAGTATGAGGAGCATCTTCATGTGGATGCTCACGTCCGTCCAGCCAGATTGTGCGTTCCATATTGTGGAAGCCCATTCTGGTTTTGAAGGCAACGGTTTGCTGGGTCCTGGGATCTATATCACGCAGAATACGCAAGTCAGCAAGACCGCGCATGGCATAATCACCACCATGCTGACGACATATGTACTCGGTGACCATGGAAATGCGATTTGGGTCGTAGCTTCGACCCCGCATCAAGCCCTGTTCATTGATTGGAATACCTGAAAAGTCACCAAAGCCCGGACCCGGAAGACGCTCCGGTCCATCTTCATGAAATATAGGGCGCCACTCTCCGCTAAAGTCAATAGGTTGAGCAACAGACAAGGAGCTTGCTAATAGTCCAAGAACGCATAACAAGGATGTGATTAGTGATGTTTTTTTCATTTTTATCCCCAAGGAAAATAAAAATATCTGACTGGTTTACGCAAGTGCTATAAACTACCAGTTTATTGGCCT
Source organism: Gammaproteobacteria bacterium (assembly GCA_038128465.1). Taxonomy (GTDB): domain Bacteria; phylum Pseudomonadota; class Gammaproteobacteria; order Pseudomonadales; family Pseudohongiellaceae; genus UBA5109. Next base: position 7,894 of record JAYPJO010000073.1, on the reverse strand, counting down.
GTAGTCGAAAGTAATAGTAGCCGAAAAGCGTTTTCCAGATATAGTCACAATCTGAAACTTACATAATATTTACGCAAAGAAAGACATCAAGGATTACAGTCTGGTATGGCTGGCGTTATTCTGGCCATCGATGTGGCATTTCTACCGATGATAAATTCAGTAACCTGAGCTGAATACATTTTTATTAACCCAAGAATTGTATCCGTTTGCCCTGAAGGTAGTTAACCACAGGGCAATAGCCAGTCGGTAAAATCAGATTGGTTCTGACAGTTCTACCTCAAACGACATCTCATCCTGATTCCGGCGCCTGGTAGTAACTTCCACCACATCACCGGGTTGGAATTGCTCCAGTGCATTGAGCAAGTCATCACTGTTTCGCACTGCCATATCCTCAATGCCGATAATGACATCACCCAGCAGGATGTTGCCACTTCTGTCCTGTTCCAGTCCGATCAGTCCTGCCTCAGCTGAACCCAGGCCATTGGTGACTTCAGCGACGATCACGCCATCTATATTGTTCTGGGCACTGATGGCATCATTCAGGTTAGAGATGCCCAGGATTGGCCGAATTTCGCGACCAAATTCGATTAATTGCGGAATGACACGCCTGACAGTATTGACCGGAATCGCAAAACCAATACCAATGTTGGCACCGGATGGGCTTAATATCTGTGTATTGACACCAACCAGCTGACCCAGTGAGTTAAGCAGAGGGCCTCCTGAATTACCCGGATTAATAGAAGCATCTGTCTGAATCACATCCCGAATGGTACGGTTGGTTAATGAGGTGATTTCCCTGCCCAGCGCACTGATCACGCCAACCGTCAACGTAGTATCCAGGCCAAAAGGGTTGCCTATGGCTATAACTTTGCGACCTACCTGCAGTTCAGCTGAATCACCCAGAGGCAGAGGGCTGAGGATTTCTTCCGGAGCATCGATTTTGAGCAGAGCAAGGTCTTTATCCGGTGCAAAACCGATCACTTCTGCCTGCCAGCTGCTTTGATCCTGGAGTCTGATCATTATCCTGTTAGCGCCCTGCACAACATGATAGTTAGTTACGATTAGTCCTTCTCTGTTCCATACAAAACCGGTGCCTGTACCCTGTGGAATTTCTTCGACATTACGCGAAAAGGGGCTGCTCCTGACCAGCGTGGTATTGGTTACATACACGACTGCCGGGCTGGCCTTACTGAAAATTTCGATATTATTCGCTTCATCTTCAGTCTGAAAACTTAAATATTCTGGTTGCGCAAGCGCAAACTGAACTATTGCAACGATACATATGGTTGTGGTGACAAGAAAATAGTTAATGGCTTTTTTCATGGTTATCTACTAGGTTTAATTCATTAAAAATAATGTTGTCTGATTTTAGGTAAAATTTAGCATTGAAAGTTCCGGCATTCCTTACAATAGCTGTTGGGTAATGGGAAATTCAAAATTTTTGTCCTTATTTACTGAATATCTAGGCTGATGAATATTTTTCAAGGCTTTTTATTGTAAGCAGAATATAGCCAAATCGTTGTACGAATGTAAAAGAATGGGAAGCAGTTATTGGAAGTTAATGGAAATATAGTTAGTCAGCTAGGTGAAGCCTGCGCCAGATATGCAGACAAAACAGCTTATAGCCTGCCTGGCCGGGATGTGAGCTACCATGAATTGGATGAGCTCAGTAATTACCTGTCAGCGTATCTCACAAAGCAAAACAATTTGCAGGCAGGAGATCGGGTAGCCATTCAGTTACCCAATATATTGCAATTTCCGATAGCAGTAATAGCTGTGCTAAAAGCCGGGATGGTCGTTGTTAACACAAATCCACTGTATACCGGCGATGAACTGAAACATCAGTTAAGTGATTCAGGCGCAAAAGCGTTAATAGTTTTTTCAGGTTGTGCCAAGGAATTTTTGAGCATAAAAGAACATACAAACATTGAGCATGTCATTGTTACCAATATCGCTGATCTACACACTCCGCTGAAGCGCACATACATTCATCTTATGGCACGAATGTCTGGCGGGTATCCCTCCTGCATGGAGTTTCCTGCTTTGAAAACTTTCAGACAGGCGATAGCGCAGGGCAGGCAATTGTTTGGGCATTGCGATTTTAAACAAGCATATGACCAGGACAGTAATGAGCTGGCTATCCTGCAATACACTGGCGGTACGACTGGTATTTCCAAAGGCAGCATGCTTACCCATCGTAATCTGATTTCGAATTTCCGGCAGTTGGAATCCCGCCTGGATTCTTATTGCCCGGATCCCGGGGCAGTCGTA
>JAYPJO010000073.1:0-5613 GCA_038128465.1 Gammaproteobacteria bacterium | reverse complement strand
ATTTAACAGCCGGTAAAGAAATTGTGATCACGGCTTTGCCGCTTTATCATATCTATGCTTTTACGATGAATATATTGTTTAGCCTAATGCGCGGCTGCCATAATGTACTGGTCATAAATCCACGACAGTTGTCCTTGCTTGTTCGTACGATAAAGCCCTACAAAATCAATGTGTTTTGCGGCATCAATCCTTTGTATAAAAATCTCTGTGAACATCATGAGTTTGCTAAGCTTGATTTTTCCGAGCTGAAAATCTGTACATCCGGGGGGATGCCCCTGATTAAAGACATTGCAGATCGATGGCATGAAGTAACCGGGTGCAAGATTCTGGAAGGTTACGGTATGACAGAAACCTCGCCGTTGATTGCCTGCAACGATTATGAAGATTACCAGACTGATTGTATTGGCAAGGCCCTGCCTTTTACAGAATTGAAAATAATTGATTCACAGGGGAATTCGCTGGAACCAGGAGAAGAGGGCGAATTGTGCGTAAAGGGACCGCAGGTCATGAAGGGTTACTGGCAGCAAGCGGAAGAAACTGCCCTGGTGTTGGATGAGGATGGCTGGTTACAGACAGGTGATATCGCCACGATTGATGCCGACGGAAATCTGAACATTATTGAGCGGCTGAAAGATATGATTATTGTTTCGGGTTTTAATGTGTATCCGGCCGAAATCGAAAATGTTGTTGCAGATTATCCTGGAGTTAAAGATGTGGTTGTCATTGGTGTTAAAAATTCTGATGCTGAAGAGCAGGTAAAACTTATTGTTGTACCTGAATCTCATTCACTTAAAAAAGACGCTTTGCGGAATTATTGCAAATCAAAACTGACCGCCTATAAAGTACCTAAAATTATTGAATTCAGAGAATCGCTGCCAAAATCACCAGTTGGTAAGGTTCTTAAAAGAGAATTGTAATTTGTCCAGTAAAAGTAAAATTTCGAAATCAGCCTCTGGCCCAAAATGAAAATAGTCTCACGAACAACTGCAGAACAAGCAGATCTGGCATTGGATATCCATCCCGTACTGAGACAGATTATGCTAAGTCGGGGTGTGAATAATGCCGATGATTTTGAGCTGCCGCTGAGAAATTTACTGAATCCGGATAGCCTGCTCAATATTGAAAAGGCGGTGGTTCTGCTACAGGAGGTACTGGAGGCTCAGGGAAAAATCCTGATTGTGGGTGACTTTGATGCCGATGGGGCTACCAGTACTGCACTGCTGAAACTGTGCTTGCAGGAGTTTGGCTTTGATCAGGTGGATTACCTCGTTCCTAATCGTTTTGAATTTGGTTATGGCCTGACACCGGAAATCGTCGAAGTAGCGAAAACAAGAGAACCGGCACTTATCATTACTGTTGATAACGGTATTGCCAGTTTTGAGGGTGTGGCCAGGGCCAAAGCTCTGGGGATCAGAGTGCTGGTGACAGATCACCATTTGCCAGCAGAGCAGCTGCCTGATGCAGATTGTATCCTGAATCCCAACCAGAAAGATTGCCCCTTTCCTTCCAAGTGTATTGCTGGTGTGGGTGTGGTTTATTACCTGATGCTGGCTTTTAGGACGGCCTTGCGTGAACAGGGCTGGTTTGAGAACAGTGGTAACCCTGAGCCAAACATGATGCAGTTTCTGGATATCGTTGCACTGGGTACAGTAGCAGATGTGGTGCCACTGGATAGCAATAATCGTTGCCTAGTGAAACATGGTTTAAGCCTGATTCAGCAGGGTCGCAGCCGACCCGGTATTAATGCTTTGCTTGATATTGCCGGTAAAAACAGGCTCAACCTGAATGCCGGAGATCTGGGATTTGTGCTGGGTCCAAGACTGAACGCAGCCGGACGACTGGATGATATGAGCCTGGGAATCGAATGTCTGCTGGCAGAAAAACCAGATCATGCATTTCAACTGGCTCAACAACTCGATGATCTTAACAAGGACCGTAGAAGCATAGAGCAAAGGATGAAAGACGAGGCACTGAGTCTGTTAGCTGACATTGATGTTGAATCAGAACAGCGACAGGGTCTGTGTCTGTTCAATCCTGATTGGCACCAGGGTGTGGTCGGGATTCTGGCTTCACGCCTGAAAGACCGCTTTCATTTACCCGTGATCGTGTTTGCACAATCAACAGAAGATAGCAGTGAAATCAAAGGTTCAGCCCGCTCGGTACCAGGCTTGCATATTCGTGATCTGCTTGACCTGATTGCCACTAATAATCCCAAACTGTTAAGTAGGTTCGGGGGGCACGCCATGGCTGCTGGCCTGAGCCTGAAACTGGAAGATTTTCCGGTATTTGAACAGGTCTACTATACAGCTCTAGATCAAACACTTGATCCGACATTGCTGGAGCAAATTGTCTATACCGATGGCGCATTGCCGGAAGAATGTCTTGATTTGAGCTTCGCTGAATTATTACAGCAGGCTGGCCCTTGGGGACAGCACTTTACAGAACCCCTGTTCAGAGATGTTTTTGAAGTGCAGGGGGCAAGAGTGCTTGGCAATAAACACTTAAAGCTGATGCTTCAGTTACCAGGTGCAAACACCCTGATAGATGCCATTGCCTTTAATGTGGATACTGACTTGCTGGATAAAAAACTGAAAAACATCGAAATACTATATCGCTTGCAGGTAAATGATTTCCGGGGACAGCGTTCGGCACAAATTCTGATAGAACACTTTGTTGAAACCTGAATTGGGCAAAAGTTCGGGTGCAGGATTTATAAATCAGAGTGAATAGATCAGATAAAAGAAGACAAAAAAAAGCCCTGTTTCAACAGGGCTTTTTCAAAGCTTGATACTGAACTAAATCAGATTAAACGTCCGATTAACCGCCAAGAGACTCGATATAGGCAGCAACATCTTTAATTGCCTGGTCAGTGGTCAAAGTCTGTGCCATTGGCGCCATTTGCTTACCAAAAATATCCCTTTCATCTGAGCCACGAACACCAGATTTAAAATTTTGCAGTTGACGTTCTGTGTACCATGCTGGCTGACCTGCCAGAGGTGGTCCATTTAAAGCCTGCATACCTTCCCCATTGGGTCCATGGCAGGCAGAACATACGCCATAAAGAACGCGTCCGGCTTCTACATCCTGAGCCAGAACACTGCCGGAGAAGAAAGATAAAAATATAGCGATGGTTAATGCCAGTTTAAACTTCATTATTTACTCCCAGTTTCAGAGAACTATCCATTAAAGAAAATGTAAAAAACGCTAAATAACGATTACAACGATTTGTCCAGAGACAGACAAGAACATCTTGCGATCAAAATTCGGCGCGTATTGTATCAAACATTTGACTGTCAAAGTTAGTCCTAACTGCGTAATATGTGCACTTTTTTAAACCGGCACTGAAATAGTCCGGGTGGGCTTTTAATCTACTGGCATTGGTAAGTGTAATCATGACAATTAAATCAGATAAATGGATTCGCAGGATGGCTGAACAGGAGGGAATGATTGACCCTTTTCAGGCTGATCAGGTTAGGGAGACAGGCGGAAACAAGGTTATATCCTACGGCACATCCAGCTATGGCTATGATGTGCGTTGTGCCAGTGAATTTAAAATTTTTACCAATGTCCATACCACCAATGTGGTTGATCCGAAGAATTTTGACGAAAGTAGCTTCGTCAGTATTGATGAGGAATTCTGCATCATTCCACCTAATTCTTTTGCCCTGGCCAGAACCGTTGAGTATTTCCGAATTCCTTCCAATGTGCTGACCGTCTGCCTGGGGAAATCAACCTATGCGAGGTGCGGCATCATTGTCAATGTAACCCCTCTGGAACCCGAATGGGAAGGTCATGTCACTCTAGAGTTCTCCAATACCACTCCATTGCCTGCAAAAATCTACGCTAACGAAGGTGTAGCACAAATGCTGTTTTATGAATCGGATGAGCAGTGTGAAGTGACCTATAAAGACAGGCAGGGGAAGTATATGGGGCAGACTGGCGTGACACCCCCCCGATCATAGTTGCTGGTTATTGCGCTTGTAACAACGTCGTTAAAAGCAAAATTCCATTCAGTCACTTACTGTGAAAGTAAGCTCCTTCATGAAATTTCACTTTTGCCTTGTTCTTACTTCGCTCATAACGTTAAAGGACCCTAGCTATTGCGTTTGTAAATACTTCGTTGAAAGCGTGATTTAACTCAGTCACTTACTTTAAATGTATGCTCATTCATTAAATTACGCTTTCGTCTCGTCTTTACTGCACTCATGACGCTAGTATAAAAAATTAAAGTAAGTTGTGCTGTAGATAAGACCAGAAAAATTATGAAAATTCTTTTTTGTTTCATAAATTTACGTCAGTTCTCTGGGGTATAATGCGCGCCGGTGCTTAAAGAAGATGGAATAATGCTGACAGTAAACAAGCTATTTTGTGAACGCGATGAACGGATTTTGTTTCAGAATCTGGATTTTTCGGTTACCGAAGGGGAGGTCTGGCAGATTCAGGGCTCCAATGGCAGTGGAAAAACCACCCTGTTGCGAATTTTGTGTGGACTGAATGATGAGTTTGATGGTGAGGTAAGCTGGCGTGGCGTGGAGCAAAGCAAAGCCCGCCAGGATTTTAACCGTAATGCGTTTTATCTGGGACATAGTCCGGCGATCAATAAAACGCTTACTGCAAAAGAAAATCTGAGCTGGTTTTGCGCATCGCGTGACCTGAGCAATACCAACCAGATCAAGTGGGCGCTAAACAGTTTTAATCTATACGACTATGAAGACATGCCCTGTTACCTGATGTCGGCCGGACAACAGAGGCGGGTGAGCCTGGCGCGGATGTTGCTGAGCCAGGCCAGGTTATGGATTCTGGATGAGCCCTTTACCGCCCTGGACAGGCAGGGAGTAAAAGAACTTGAATCTCTGTTGGGTGAACATGCACGAGAGGGTGGGTCCATTATCCTGACTACCCATCACAGTTTGCAGATGGATGTTCCGGTAAAAACTGTTGATCTTGATGTACTGACAGGTCTTTTGGCGGCATGAATATCATAAAGGCAACATTTCGGCGAGAATTACTGATCGCCTTTCGCAGTCCCGGCGACATGGTTAACCCTCTTATGTTTTTTGTTATTGCTGTAAGTCTTTTCCCGCTGGGTGTCGGTTCGGATACGGCTTTTTTAAGTGAAATTGCAGCAGGCGTTATCTGGGTGACTGCTCTGTTGTCAGTGATGCTATCTCTGGACAGCATGTTTCGGGCAGACTATGAGGATGGCTCGCTGGAACAACTACTGTTAAGTCCCCAGCCCCTGTATTTCATTGTGTTGGCCAAGATACTTAGTCACTGGCTGGTAGTCGGCTTGCCGCTGGTTATTCTGGCACCGGTATTGGCCAGCATGATGGCACTACCGGCAGAAGCATTACCGACCCTGGTTGGCAGCTTGCTTATTGGCACCCCGATTCATATTTGCTGCCGGCGTAGTAAATGCGGCATTGAACTCAATGGCAACTGCAGGATTGCTGGCATTGCTGGGTGCCATGCTGGTGCTGGCAACATGCCTGAGTCCCCTGGCGGTAATAGCCGGTTTAAGAATTAGTGTGAGTTAACAGATGTGGCAATGGCTTTTTAAATTAACGTCGCCCAAATGGTTCTATACCATTAGTGGCCAGATCATGCCCTGGC
>JAYPJO010000072.1:0-9740 GCA_038128465.1 Gammaproteobacteria bacterium | reverse complement strand
TCGTTATATTGATGCACCGATTCATTATGATGTCTTGGAAAATCTGGCGGTTTTTTTTGGACGAGACATGCCGGTACATCGCCATGCACAATATTTCCAGATACATTATGTAGAAAGTGGCGATATCAATTTTCACATAGACGATAAACTCTACCAGGTTCATGGCCCGAGCCTGTTTTTTACACCACCAGCCATTCCATATTCATTTCAGACCGTGGCAAGCGCCGATGGCCACGTGCTGAAAATTCATCAGTCCATAATCTGGGATTTGCTAAAACGGGGTTTGGAACTGGAGCCGGAACTGAATTTAAATCTGGGCATCTGCCTGTCCAGTGAAAACATGCAGGCTGATCAACTCAAACAGTGGCAATTGATTCAGCAGTTAATGGAAAACATAAAGGATGAATGGAACAAGCAGTCGCCTGCCAAATCACTGGTACTGGAAAGCTATGTTTACCTACTGATTATCCAGATCGCCCGCCTGAGCAGCCGCCAGGTTGAAAGCAGCCTGGTGAATAATGATGACCTGCGCCTGTTTCACCGTTTCAATAACGAAATTGAAAAACATTTGCATGAACACTGGCAGCTGGCCAACTATACCCAGACCATTGGTGTTTCAGAGAGTCGCCTGTATCAGATTTGTAAACGCATATCCAACAGCTCTCCCAAAAAAATAATCAGGGAACGCCTGTTACAGGAAGTCAAGCGTATGCTGACGTTAACGTCCCTGAGCAGTAATGAAATTTCCTATGAATTGGGTTTTAATGAACCTGCCTATTTTTCCAGGTTTTTCAAAACACAAACTGGCCTTACTCCTCATACCTACAGAAAAAACCAGGTCCTGAATTAAAGTTGCAGTCTTTTGCGTATTAAAACCATCAGCAAACCGAATCGTCTCATACCCCTGCTGGCCGGATTACAGGCATTCGGCCCCATGAGCATTGATATGTATCTTCCGGCATTGCCGGATATTGCAGATGAACTCGCAACCACTGAAGCCATTACCCAGCAGTCGGTCAGTTCTTTTCTGCTGGGTTTATTTATTGGCCTCTTATTTTACGGGCCCTTGTCTGACAAATATGGCCGTCGCAAACTGCTGATTGGCGGTATTACTCTGTATTTCTTTGCCAGTATTGCCTGTATGACGATCAATTCCGCCGAAAACCTGCTGACCTGGCGCTTTATCCAGGCTCTGGGTGGCAGTGCGGCCACTGTCATCGGACGCGCTATTGTCAGGGATATATTCCCCGTGAATGAAGCGGCCCGTGCCCTCTCCCTCATGCACCTGGTCACCATGATCGCAACCCTGTCTTCTCCCCTTTTTGCCAGCTATATTCTGTTAATCGGCAACTGGCGCTGGCTATTTGCCGGGCTCATTATTTACAGTGCACTTCTGCTTATGCTGGTCCTTTACCGAATCCCGGAAACACACCAGGGAGAAAGCCGAAAGAGCAGTGTGCTGGGTGTTTACCTGGCCTATCTGAAGATGATGAGAGAGCTGAAAGCAATGGGTTACGTGTTGTGCATGGCAATCTGCTTCGCCGGCATGTTCGCCTACCTGACGGTCTCCTCCTTTGTTTTTATTGACTATTTTGGCCTGTCACCCAGGCAATATGCCTGGATATTCGTCCTCAACGTCGCAGGCATAATGGGACTGGTCATGCTGAATGCCAGGTTGGTGACCGTGGTTGGTACACAAACCTTGCTGCAGTATTTCGCCAGCCTGTGTGGCTTATCTGCCCTGCTACTACTGTTTTCAGGATTCACCGGCTTCGGCGGTATGTGGCTGTTAATTCTTGCCCTGTTTGGCTTTATGAGTTGTACCGGGGTAATGGGTGCCAACTGTATCGCCAGCCTGATGAACATTTATCCTGATAATGCCGGAGCCGCTACTGGACTGGCCGTTGCTGCCCAGTTTGGTCTGGGAGCCATGATGAGCGTCCTTGTCAGTTACTTATATGATGGTACTGACTTTTATATGTCCCTCATTGTAGGACTGTGTGGTCTGGCGAGTTTCATGGCTTTATTGCTGACCTGGGAACGCAAAAAGACCAATAAAACATGATCCTCTGGTAAATTAAATATTAATATATTACTTTAATTTAAATTTATATCTTATTGTATTAATTAGTATTATTAATTTGTATTCACCAATGAGACGTTACAAGGGGAAATGTACTTTAATGAGGAGCCGTCCGAGGCAGGGATGCCGAGGTCGAGCGTACAGGGATGTATTTACCGCGTGCTCCGAAATAAAGTACTTTCCCCTGAACGTCCATGAATTTAACAAAAGAAATTAAAACTCAGCCACATTTACAAATTTCATCCGGAATATTTTTTATCTTATTTTGGATTTTCCGCCCAGAACCAAGAAATCATGATGTTGTGATTTACTGTTGGCAGCAGGTGGCGAATAACGCCCGGATCCCATCATATTGGGCACGGGTACTAGAACGACCTTCAGCTGCCATTAACTCCAGCTGCCAGTTCGCCATCAGGGCTGCTGCATTACTGCCACCCGAGCTGGCTAAAAATTTGCGACGGTTGATCTTGCTGTTTTTCATGGCTTCACTACCTGCTGGTTTTGTTTTTTTTATCAAGGTTGAATATAAATCCATTCTTATAATGTTCTTATTACTACCCTGGATACTCCAGTGAAATAAGGAACTGATCAATATCCGGCAATATCTGTATTCTTTGTTTCCTCGACATATTCAGCCGCCAGATTTCTGGTGGCACTGGATATAAGTGCGGCATCGACACCCACACCAACAAAACTTGCACCGGCTTCCGTATATTTTTCTACCAGGTCTTTTGTTACAGCCATCACACCAGCCTGTTTTCCTGTTGACCGGATACGTTTGATGCCATTACTGACGGCCTCGATCACTTCCGGATGATTGGGCTGGCCAATATAACCCATGGAAGCTGACAGGTCAGCTGGCCCGATGAAAACAGCATCAACCCCTTCTACTGCCGCTATGGCTTCGATATTTTCTATGGCCGTCACCGTTTCAGCCTGTACGATCACACAAATTTCATCATTGGCTTTATGCAGGTAGTCAGAAATCCGGTTCCATTGAGAAGCCCTGACCAGGGCGGCAGCAACACCCCTGATCCCGGCAGTCGGATAATTGCAGGCTCGCACAACCTGTTCAGCCTGTTCTGGAGTATCAATCATCGGTACCAGGATAGTCTGCACACCGATATCAAGAACCTGCTTGATTACCGCTGTTTGTCCTTCAACTACTCGCACTATTGATGACACCGGATAGGCTGCCAGCACCTGTAAATTTGTCATAGTGGATTGCAAATCAAAAGTACCATGCTCACCATCCAGCAGGACCCAGTCAAAACCGGCACCGGCACACAGTTCCGCAACCGTGGTATTTGGAATCGCCATGAAAATGCCATACTGCTGTTTACCATCCTGCAGGGCACGTTTAAATTTGTTCTCCGGTATTTGCATAGTTTTCTCTTTTATTTGAATTTCTGATGTCTAAACAAAATTTACGGAAATTTTACCCAGGTTACCGTAATCCGCCGTCACAGCATCGCCAGCTTTTACCTTGATGGGTGCTGTAAAGGAACCCGACAACAATACCTGGCCCGGTTCCAGCGAAATGCCATGGGGCGCAAAACGTTTTGCAATCCAGCAAATTCCCCGGGCCGGGTGTCCCAGAACAGCTGCTGCCAGACCGGTTTGTTCTATGACGCCGTTTAATTCGACCACGGCACCACACCAGGGTAAATCCAGTTCATCTGGAGCAACCTTCCGTCCACCGGTAATAATGCCGGCATTTGCCGCATTGTCGGCAATCGTGTCAAACACGGTGCGGGTGTAACCCGTTTCAGGATTGGTACGAACGCTGCGCGCTGCAATCAATTCAAAAGCCGGTATCACATAGTCGGTTGCATCCAGAACTTCCTCAACCGTGACATGTTCACCGGAAAGTGTTTTTTTCAGGACAAAGGCCAGCTCGACTTCTATCTGCGGGTCAGTAAAGTCAGCGGCAACTATATCGCTGCCATCTGCAAAAGCCATGTCATCAAGCAATACACCATAGTCAGGGATATCAATTTTCATGACCCGTTGCATTGCCCTGGACGTGAGGCCGATTTTATAGCCGATGACCTTGCGGCCATCCTCTTCAATCTTGCGTTGTACCCAGGCACTTTGCACAGCGTAGGCGTCATCCATGTTCATATCGGGATGTGTTAATGTCAGGGGCGCTATCTGTTGACGTTGTTTTTCAGCCTGATACAGGTCATCAGCCGCTTTCTTGATTTCTTCGGGTCCAAGCATTTATAAATAATCCTGAATATTGTTTTTGTTGAATTTAAGTACAGGTTCCAGTTCTTTCATTTCAAATGACAATGCCATGCCGTGATCATCATAATGGGCAGCAAAATGTTTAGTAAACACCTTGAAAAAAGCATCCGCCGCACCCTGCCTTTCTTCCATTGTACGACCTGCACCCAGGAGTACCTGTAAATGGGCAAAACCATGTGCCGGATTGCCATCAGCCATTCGGTATTGATCGCAGCAGTAAGCACGACTGCGTATCCCCTTGTAGGGAAAAAGCCCGGTATCCTTAGCCGCCTGGTGCAGGGCACTGAACAGACTCTGGATAGATTCCCGGTCCTCACCCAGGTTGTCGGAATATTCCAGAACAAAATGCGCCATCGTTTTACTCCTTATGTTATCTATCGACCCAGAACCGGAACACGGTGTGTTCCATGCGCTATACAGACATTCTTGGTTTCCATGTAAAAATCAAAACTGTAATCGCCACCATCTCGGCCAATACCCGAAATTTTTATACCACCAAAGGGAGAAGGCAGGTTGCGGTTATTCTCGGAATTGACCCACAGCATGCCAGTCTCAACCCTGGTTGCCAGGCGCATGGCACGACCGGTATTTTGTGTCCAGATATAGGCGGTCAGGCCATAATCACTGTCATTGGCTATTTCAAGCGCCTGCTCTTCTGTATCGAACTCAATGGTTGTCAGCACCGGACCAAAAATTTCTTCCCTGGCTATGCGCATGGCGTTATTGGCTTCTATAAACAGTGTTGGTGACACATAGTTGCCACTGCCCAGATCTTCACGACGGGCTCCACCCACCAGTGTGGTGGCCCCATCCTCTCTGGCAACATCCATATAACTCAAGACTTTTTCGAAGTGACCGGTATGTACCAGTGGCCCGACTTCGGTCTGCGGATCCAGCGGGTGCCCTACCCGCAGATTGGCTACTCGTTCCTGCAACGCGGCTATAAATTTTTCCTTGATACCGGATTGAATCAGCAAACGACTGGATGAAGTGCAGCGCTGTCCGTTAAGACTGTAAATCATGAACACAACAGCATCCAGCGCCCGGTCAAAATCAGCATCGTCAAATACAATGACAGGGTTTTTGCCACCCAACTCGAAATGCATGCGTTTCAGAGTATCTGCACCCTGGCGCATGATATGACTGCCTGTTGCACTCTCGCCGACCAGGGCAACTGCCTTGATAGCAGGATGTTCTGTCAGCGCTTTACCGGCATCCTCACCAAAACCATTCACGGTATTCCATACACCATCGGGTATGCCTGCATCACTGGCGATATCCGCCAGCAGCATGGCGCTCAAAGGTGTCAATTCAGCAGGTTTATGCACCACGGTGCAGCCAGCTGCCAGCGCTGGTGCTATTTTCCAGGTAGACAGCATGAAAGGTGTATTCCAGGGCGTAATGACGCCAACCGGACCGATTGGCGTGCGAATCGTATAATTAGTATGTTCATCCTGATGCAGTGATAAACCATTGCGCGCCTCTGGGGCCTTGTCCGCAAAAAAACGAAAGTTCGCCGCACCTCTGACAGCAGCCTGTTTCATAAAACGAATGGCCTGGCCACAATCCATGGACTCCACTAGTGCGATCTCTTCGGCACGCTCGACTATTTTGTCGGCAAAATGATTTAACAGTTTTTTGCGTTCAGCACCTGGCATTTCCCGCCAATCAGCAAAAGCAGCTTCTGCAGCTTTACAGGCACGATCGACATCTTCAGCAGTCCCGCGAACCACTTCGCCCAGTTCACTCTGATCAACTGGCGTGGTATTGGTATACAACCTGGCACCATCCGGCACTTCCATCTTGCCATTAATAAAATGTCCAACAGGCTTATCCTTGAATTGCTGTAAATATTCGTTGGCCAATTTTAGATTTGTTTCCAGATCGCTCATTGTCATTACCCTTTTATATTCTGCAAGTGTATTGCGAAGACATACTTCGCAGTGAAATTTCACGCTTGTGTTAAATTACTTAACATGTTAAGTTATATTACATATTAATGCAACCAACACAGCACGTTTAAACAAAAAAGGAGCGCTTTATGCGATTTTTATCATATGAACACCAGGGTTCAACGTCCTGGGGGGCTATTATTGATGACCAGGTGATTGAACTGGGTGCAACACTGGGTGGCAGCCTGCAGTCCATCATAGAAGAGGGTCGACTGGATGAAGCGAAGGCTGCTGTAGCAGATTCAGATGCACTTTGTTCTCTGGAAGGTGTAAAAATTCTCAAACCGCTATCCTCCCCTGAAAAAATCGCCTGTATCGGTGTTAATTATGCCAATCGCAATGCTGAGTACAAAGATGGCTCGGATGCGCCTAAATTTCCAAGCCTGTTTATGCGCACACCAGATTCACTAACTGCCCATGATGAACCTTTATGGCGACCACCTGAATCAGACCAGCTGGACTATGAGGGTGAAATTGTCATTGTCATCGGTAAAGCCGGACGTCGCATCAGGGAAGAAGATGCCTATAAACATATCGCTGCCCTGACAATCATGAATGAAGGCACCCTCCGCGATTGGGTACGCCATGCAAAGTTCAATGTAACGCAGGGTAAAAACTTTGTTAACTCCGGAGCGCTCGGACCCTGGCTGGTCAGTGCAGATGAATTTACAGATGAACATTTTGAAAATATGCGTGTGACCACTAGGGTGAATGGAGAAATCAGACAGGACGACACCACGGCCAGCATGATGTTCCCTTTCAAATACATCATCAGCTACTGTTCAAAGTTTTTCCAGTTAAAACCCGGTGACATCATTGCAACGGGCACGCCCAATGGTGCTGGCGCCAGATTTGATCCACCAAAATACCTGGTGCCAGGTGACATCATTGAAGTAAGTGTGGAAGGTGTTGGCACACTGGTTAATGGTGTCATCGATGAACCGGTCAACGCTTAAAAAAAAGCTTACCGTGCAGGAACCCCAGTTAGGGGAATTCGGCAAGTCCCTGCCCATGTCCCTGCTTCGTGCTCGCGAAGCAGTGATGAAGAAGTTTATCCCAACCCTGAAAAAATACGACCTCTCTCCGCAAAAATGGCGGGTGATAAGATTCCTGGAACAGGAAGACGGCATTGAAATGACCGAACTGGCGGAACGTTGTTTTTTGATGGGGCCAAGCATGTCCAGAATCTCGAGAAATCTGGAAGCACGCGGTCTGATAAAGCGCCGCACAGTGGCAAGTGATCAGCGTCGTTCAGAATTGTTTCTCACTGGTTCAGGACGCGCTCTATACTCAAAAATCGCACCTAAATCTGCAGCACGTTACGAACACATCGCACAGCAGTTTGGCAAGAAAAAACTGGAACTGCTGTATGAACTGCTTGATGAACTCGTAATTACTTTGAAGGAATGAATCATTGACAGTGTTGCAAGCGCAGCCTTGCTATCTGCATAGACAAGTCAGATGTCTGCCAGCTTGCTTTTTCATGCTTCGGCAGAATCCGTCAAAGTGTCATTGTCTGAACTCATGCTGCATATAGCAGACTGTACCCATATTCCTGTGCACGAGTGGTAGCAATGACGCCGGCAGATGCCATTCGGCTGTTTGCAGTAATACTCCCGGTCAGTTCGGCAAATATTTCTTCTCTTGATGCGCCAACATTTTCAGCGATAAGGTTGGAAAAAAAGTTGGTAGCGCTGGCACAAATGGCCACTTTCAAACCTCTGGCTTCCAGGGCATTTTTGGTCATGCCTGCTCCTGCTGGCAGGGTTTCGGCGACATTTACCAGATTCACTGCAGGTATTTCGCCGGTTCTTGGATCTGGCATCTGCGTGATGCCATGAAAAATCTCACCATACTTTGCCCAGATTTCATCACTGAAAGCATACGGGGTGGAGAAATGGCGGAAACATATCACGATGGCATAGTCTGCATCATTACCACCATAAGCCTGACGATGCGCATTCAGGATATTCATGGAATAAAGCAGGCCATTGCTCGCACCCGGCGCTGTAGAGGTGTCCACAAAGACCCTGTGGTTTCCTGCCAGTTCACCCAGCCAGGCATCCTCATTGTGACGACGAGGTTCAAATCCTCCAGAACCAGATTGCTGGGCCTGTGCAGCTGTACCACTCATCGCCAGGCCTGCCACAGTGGCAGCCCCCATTGCTTTTACCAAGGATCGTCTTTCAATAGCACTATTATCTTTTTTACTCATAGAAATCTCTGCAACATTAATAAGCTGCAAGTTCGTTACCTGTTGGAAAGAATCTGCATTGTTATTATTTTCACAAGACAAGAACAAGAACCTTAACAAGCGGCAGTTTTTTGTCGTTGTATGAAATCGTGGCTAAGTATCTCACATGGCACTGAACAGGACTATCAGGAAGTAGCATGGATTATTAGAAAATTGCATAGGCTTTATTTTTATAGTGTGAATCATGTTGAAATATAGTAGTCTTTTGGCTCGACAAATAACCCGGACACTCCGGGTTCTCGGACAATAAGTATAAAATTTCAAAACATTATTCAAGCTAGAATTACTTTATCTTCATGTGCAGATAACAGATATAGGTAAGGAGTAATTTACATGTTAAAAAAACTGGCTTTCATATTGATCTGTCTTGGCATGCTCAGTCCTGCTTATGCTCAGGACAAACCTGATATTCTGTTTATTAACATCGATGATATGAATGACTGGGTCGGTGTACTGGGTGGTCATCCACAGGCGCAGACGCCAAATATTGACGCCCTGGCTGCTAGAGGCATGTTGTTCACCAATGCCCATACGCCTGCAGCGGCCTGCTTGCCAGCAAGAACTGCCATACTGTTTGGCATGAGTCCGTTTAATAGTGGCGTTTATACCCAATTGGGTGACTGGCGAACCAATCCCACCTTTGATGACAAAATATCGCTGCCCCGTTACTTCAGGGAAAACGATTACCTGACTTTAGGTAGCGGCAAGCTTTTTCACTCACATACCTATGCCGCCACAGCATTTGGTGGACAGCAGGATGTCAATGCCTGGGACGCCTATTTCCCATCGCTTGAAAGGCAGATGCCTGATGAGATCTATCCACCAGCCCCTGCCGGACAGGATGTCGCTGGCGGTGGTATATCTACAGGACATTTTGATTTTGCCCCCACCATAACTACTCCAGAAGCCATGGCTGACGGACAGGTAGCAACATGGATAAGTCAGCAATTGCTGGCAGCGCGTACCGGTCCCCGTTTTATTTCAGCCGGCATATTCCGACCACACCTGCCCTGGTATGCCCCGAAAGAATATTTTGATAAGTTCCCGGTTGAAGACATCATTCTGCCCGATTATCTGGAAACTGACATGAACGACATTCCGGCTGTATATGCCGATCTGGCTGGGGCAGAGCCTGATCTGAATGAATCCACCATGGATTGGATTCTGGAGCGTGGTCCACAAAAATGGCAGGAAGCTGTAC
>JAYPJO010000071.1:0-9777 GCA_038128465.1 Gammaproteobacteria bacterium | reverse complement strand
GATCTGGACATGGTTAACACACTGTTAGCGCTGGGCGCTGATGCTAGCCTGCTGAATAACTATGGTGCCAGCCCGCTTTCCCAGGCTGCCGTAACCGGCAATGCGGATATTATCGAAGCACTGATCAATGCTGGAGCAGACCCGGATGAGAGAACGGCTGATGGCCAGACCCCTCTTATGATAATAGCCCGAACTAACAACATAGCAGCTGCAGAGGTTTTACTGAGTAATGGTGCCGATGTAAATGTCACCGAACTTTTCCGCGGGCAGACCGCCCTGATGTGGGCCGCTGCCCAGAAACAACCAGACATGGTGCAGCTGCTGCTGGAGCATGGTGCCGAGCCTAATGCACGCTCAAACCTGAATAACTGGCAACGGCAGGTAACGGCCGAACCCAGGATGAAATTCATGCCGGTAGGCGGACTCACACCTCTCCTGTTTGCAGCAAGGGAAGGCTGTTCTCAGTGCATTGAGCATTTAATGGACGCGGGCGCAGATATCCAGCTGACTGATCCGGAGGGTATCAGTCCATTGATCATGGCGACCCTGAATGCCAACTGGGATTCTGCTCGTTTACTAGTTGAAGCAGGCGCCTATATTAATAAATGGGATATTTATGGGCGCTCGCCACTGTATGCGACGGTTGATTACAACACCCTGCCGCATGGTGGACGTGCGGATAAATTATCGAGTGATCTCACCAGCAGCCTGGAGTTTATGGAATTGTTACTGGATCAGGGAGCCAACCCGAATTTACAGTTAAAAATATTTCCGCCATATCGACACCTGGAAAGTGACCGTACCGGCAGAGGCGAACGTTTTCTGTTAACAGCTGGAACAACTTCACTGATTCGAGCGGCAAGAGGCGCGGATGTGGATGCGATTGAAATGCTGCTGGCGTACGGAGCCCTGATTGATTTACCTAATGACTTTGGCGCAACGGCGCTCATGGCCGCATCCGGGTATAGTACTGGCGTGTCAGATACGCGGGGTCGATTCAGGACAGAAGCCGAGGCACTGAACGCAGCCCGTGCACTTTTAGCTTATGGCGGAGCCGATATCAATCATCAGGACTATGCCGGTACGACAGCATTACATGGAGCTGCCCAGATGGGTTGGACTGAGATGGTTAGCTTACTTGTTGAATATGGTGCCGACCCGTTTTTGGAAGACAGTTTTGGCACAACAGCGCTTGAATATGCGCTAGGCCGAGGCGGACGTTTCAGTGAAAGTGGCGGCGGGGATGTTTATCCAGAAACGGCGGATTTACTGCAGTCAATAATGATGGCGAATTAACGCCGGCATATGACCGATAACAACGTTGTTTGCTTATTGTGACCTTTGACACAAACCAAAATAAACCCGGCCGGCCTTTTTTTGTTTGAGTAAAGACCAGTTTCCTGGCAGCAGCAGGTTCTCCAGGTCTTGATCAGATTCCAGGTAAACCATTGCACCATCCTTCAGCCATGCATTTTTTTCAAGCAGGCTACAGCTGATTTCAAGCAGGTCATCATTAAATGGCGGGTCTAAAAATACCAGTGCATACTTGTTTGCGGACTCGTTTTGTAAAAGCTGTATAGCGTCGCGCTGTTCGACAGTGATATTGCTTATGCCAAGGCGCTTGGCATTATCTTCAATGCATGCTGCTGAGTCGGCATTCAGCTCAATGCATCGTACCTGTTTTGCTCCCCGGGAAACAGATTCAAAGGCAAAGGCAGCACTGCCGGCAAACAGGTCAAGGCAGTCAGCGTTTCTGATACAGGGTTGCAACCAGTTAAATACAGTTTCCCTGACTCTGTCAGGACTGGGGCGCAGGCCTTCACGGTCCAGAAAGCTTATTTTGCTGCCGCGTAAGCTGCCGGAAATAATGCGTAATTGATTCATACTGACTCGCCTTTTTTTCCGGAGACAAAATTAAACGATTAAACTGCTTTATACCAGAATAGCAGATAGAAGTTTGCTTAAAGTTCGTATTTTTCAGGCAGAGTACTGGTCTGGAATCTGAGCTGCTGGTAGCATAAGTGCTCTTTTTTCATCTCATATATTTATATGTTTGGTTTTGGTAAACGCTCCGGCTCTGAACCTGAAAAGGCATCCGGTCAGACCGAGAGCGATTCAGGTAAAGCGTCTTTTTTTTTCCGTTTGAAGACAGGACTGGGACGAACCAGGGCTGGCTTCAGCAGCGGCCTGGGTTCATTATTACTGGGCAAAAAAGAAATTGATGATGAGTTGCTGGAAGAACTGGAAACAAGGCTGCTCACAGCTGACGTTGGAGTCGCTGCCACAACTAAGATTATTGATGAATTGACCCAGCGCCTTAAGCGCAAGGACATGGCGGATTCGGATGTGCTGTTTAATACTCTCAAAGAAGTATTACTGGAACAGCTGGCCCCATGCGATGAAGCACTGGAAATTCCTGAAGGTCTTGGTAAGCCTTTTGTAATTTTGATGGTGGGCGTCAATGGTGTAGGTAAAACCACCACCATAGGCAAGCTGGCCAAGCGTTTCCAGAGCGAGGGGCTTTCGGTCATGCTGGCAGCAGGAGATACTTTCCGGGCTGCAGCCGTGGAGCAACTTGAAGTCTGGGGTGAGCGCAATGATGTTTCCGTAGTTGCACAGCACACCGGAGCTGATAGTGCCTCGGTCATATTCGATGCTTACCAGTCGGCATTGGCCAAAAAGGTCGATGTATTAATAGCCGATACGGCTGGTCGCTTGCATAACAAGGACAACCTGATGCAGGAGCTGGAAAAAGTTGTACGCGTTTTGAAAAAACTCGATGAGGATATCCCACAGGAAATCATGCTGGTGCTTGACGCCACCACCGGACAGAACGCTTTGAGCCAGGCCGAGC
Organism: Gammaproteobacteria bacterium; assembly: GCA_038128465.1. GTDB lineage: Bacteria > Pseudomonadota > Gammaproteobacteria > Pseudomonadales > Pseudohongiellaceae > UBA5109. The sequence goes on along the minus strand of JAYPJO010000071.1, from coordinate 6,923 downwards.
ATTTCTTTTCGGCTGTTAAGGTAAGCGGCCTGAGCCTGAGTAAGCTGGATGGCACAGCCAAAGGCGGCATGGTCTTCGCCATTGCTTCCCAGCTCGGTATTCCCCTGCGCTTCATCGGCATAGGCGAAAAGCTTGATGATTTAAGACCTTTCAGTGCGCATGATTTTGTAGAGGCCCTGCTTAGCGAAAATGATTAAGTTTGATGCTGTCAGCAAACGTTACCCGGGCGGTCATGAAGCACTAAACAATATCAACTTTCATCTGGATAAAGGTGAAATTGCCTTCCTCACAGGTCATTCGGGGGCAGGTAAAAGCACATTGCTGAAACTGATCATGCTGATGGAAAAGGCCAGCACCGGCCAGGTCTTCGTCAATAACCAGAATTTAAATCGACTGTCCAAACGGCAGTTACCTTATTTTCGCCGTAACATTGGCCTGGTATTTCAGGATCACCAGCTCCTGTTTGACCGCTCAGTGTTTGAAAATGTAGCCCTGCCTCTGCAAATAGCAGGCTATGATTCCAGGGAAGCAGCTCGCCGTGTACGCGCTGCTCTGGATAAGGTCGGTCTGTTAAAAAAGGAAAACCTTAACCCAATCGCGCTTTCTGGCGGTGAACAACAGCGCGTCGGCATAGCCCGGGCTGTAGTAAACAAACCTGATTTATTGCTGGCTGATGAACCTACCGGCAACCTTGACCCACAATTATCAGCTGAGATCATGGCGCTGTTTGAAGAGTTTAATCGAGTTGGTGTGAGCATGCTGATTGCCAGTCATGATTTAAGCCTGATTGCAAAACTCCAGCATCGGATATTAACGCTTGATCACGGCAGGATGATTCAGGGCGCCGACGAAAAGGCGGCCAGTGAGCTTTCTTAAAATGGCAGCATCCAGAAAACCAACAGTTCGTAAAAAACCTGTCAAGTCGGACAAACCCAGACAGAAAAAAACCGGCGGCATCTCCAATTTGTTGAGAAATCATCAACAGGTGGCTGTTGATAGTCTGGACCGACTGTTGGCGTCCGCTGGAACAAGTGCTCTGACCTGGGTGATGATTGCTATTGCCATTGCTCTGCCGCTTTTTCTGGTGCTGGTACTGCAAAACCTGCAGCAGTTTGGCAGCAACATAGAAGAAGCCACACAGATTTCCATCTACATGGAATTAGGCAGCTCGGATGCTGAACTGAGGAGCCTACAAAATAACCTTAATGGCAACCCGGCAATAAGCGAAACAATGGCTATTAACCCAACACAGGCTCTGGATGAGTTTCGGGCGCTCTCGGGATTTGGTGATGTGCTTAATGGTTTGAGTGAAAACCCCCTGCCACCGGTTATTGCGGTAACGCCGGCAACTGAATCACTTGACCAGATCAGGGCTCTGGTCGATGAACTTGTCAACATGCCCAATGTGGATACTGTACAGTATGATCTTGAATGGTTACAAAGGCTTTACCAGCTGTTAAATCTGGCTCAGCGTCTGACCCTGATGCTGGGTGTTTTGCTTGCAGTAGGTGTTGCTCTGGTAGTTGGTAACACTGTGCGTCTGGCAATTGAAAACAGGCGGGATGAAATTGTTGTGGTAAAACTGGTTGGGGGCACCAATGCCTACGTTGCCAGGCCATTTCTGTACACGGGGCTGTGGTACGGTGTTGGCGGAGGCTTACTGGCTGTGATGGTGGTTTTGCTGGCCCAGCTCATCATGCGCGGGCCGGTTTCACAACTGGCTGGCCTCTATGGTGGCGAGTTTGAATTAAGCAGCCTTAGCCTTGGTGATGTCAGCAATGTGCTTTTGCTGAGTGGCTTTCTTGGCTGGCTTGGTGCCTGGCTATCTGTACTGAGACACCTGCATGCGATTGAACCCAAGTGACAGGTAATAAAGAAATGGGCACCGATTTAAAGTCGATGAGCATAAAGATAAAAATCCTGTACAATTGCTGTGACACAGAATTTAAGGATTTATGATTTTTCCCTCCAGGGAAGATTATTGATCTGCAAATACGTTTTTAATTTATACGGGAGAAACACATGGCGATTGAACTGCCTCCATTACCTTATGCACAAGACGCATTGGAGCCTCATATATCTCAGGAAACGCTTGAGTTCCATTATGGCAAGCATCACAACACGTATGTTGTAAAACTTAATGGCTTGATTGAGGGGACGCCAGATGCGGATAAAACCTTGGAAGAGATTGTACAAAGCTCCTCCGGCGGCATTTTCAATAATGCAGCACAGGTCTGGAATCATACTTTTTACTGGAATTGCCTCAGCCCTAATGGTGGTGGCGAGCCTTCGGGAGCACTGGCATCAGCCATTGCCTCTCACTTTGGTTCCTTCGAGGAATTCAAGGCTCAGTTTACTGACAGCGCTGTGAATAATTTCGGTTCGGGCTGGACCTGGCTGGTACAAAATGCAGACGGCGGTCTTGATATAGTAAATACCTCCAATGCTGCAACACCGTTGACAGACAATGTTACCCCTCTTTTAACGGTTGATGTCTGGGAACATGCTTACTACATTGATTACCGTAATTTGCGACCAAAATACATGGAAGCTTTCTGGGCACTGGTAAACTGGGAATTCTCTGAAAGTAACATGAAATAGTGACTAGCAGGGTTTCAATCAGTATTAAAAGCGGGCATTAGCCCGCTTTTTTTTCGAGAGGATAATCAGGATTACAGACCCTTTTCAGGAATTATGCCTCTGGCATCATGATAATGCTCAAGGATAAGAGGTAGATCAGCCTCATAGTCGCCGCTGGGTGTAAAATATCCGGCAAATTTTACTTCTCTGGCTGCTGCATCTACCACGGTTAACATGATGGGCACGCCAGCCCGATGCGCGATATGATAAAAACCGCTTTTCCAGGCGCTCACTTTTTTTCGTGTGCCTTCCGGCGCAAGCACCAGGCAAATTGAGTTGTCTGCCTGAAAATTGGCAACCATTTGTTCCACCACATTGTGGCTTTTGCTGCGGTTTATGGGTATGCCACCAAACCAGCGTAGAATTGATGCAATAAGCGGTTTGAATAAGCTGTGTTTTCCCATCCACTTTGCGTCTATTCCAGTTACGAATATTCCGGCCAACATCAGCAGAAAATCCCAATTGCTGGTATGTGGCGCCCCAATTACAACACATGGGGTTTTGAGCTCAACGGGTGGAATGACTTTCCATCCGCTCAATTTCAAGCCGGACAGTGCCAACCCGCGACAAAGGGAGTTAATAATGGGTGTGTTAAAAACACTGGATTTCATGCCTTTGCAGCATACCGAATCTTTGCAAAAAAGACATGACAATTCATGGTCTTAAGCGCGAATTGTCTTGATTCATAGGGCGTGGTGGAGTATTTTGTGCAGTTGAATTTTGAAAGTTTCCTATCGCATTACTCGACACTGATTTTAAAACTAAAGGTATAAAAGAGATTTGTTATGGCGATTTTAACGATTAATGAACAACGTATAGATATTGGCGACGTGGATCCATCGACTCCGCTGCTCTGGGTGTTGCGAGATGAGCTGGGTCTGGTCGGAACCAAATATGGCTGTGGTATAGCCCAGTGCGGGGCCTGTACAGTGCATCTGGATGGTGTTCCGGCGCGCTCTTGCCAGGTTCCTGTTGGTTCATTGGACAATCAGCGCATAACCACAATTGAAGGCCTTGCAGATGCAGATGGCACTTTGAGCCCTGTTCAACAAGCCTGGATTGAGCATGACGTACCGCAATGCGGTTATTGTCAGGCTGGACAAATTATGAGTGCAACTGCCTTGCTGAATAACAATCCAAATCCAAGTGATGCAGATATTGATGCTGCCATGTCTGGCAATATTTGCCGATGTGGGACCTATATCCGCATTAAAGCAGCCATAAAAACAGCGGCTCAGACAATGTCGGGCACTGCATTTTATGATGCTACAGCCGGTCAGGCTGAAATAGCTTAATTTACAATTTTCTAATTTTATCTGGTAAAGCTTATGAAGCCTTATTCCTCTTTTATTCAGTCAACTTTTGCTGATGTCGAACTCAATGTGTCTGAGCCGGCTAGTGACAGTGTAGCAAGCCTTAACAGGAGGCAGTTTTTCAAGCTTTCTGGTGTTGCCGGTGGCGGCCTGGTTCTTGGCCTGGGTTTGAACTCGCAGCTTAGTGCCCAGACAGTAGCTGCGGATGGCACTGTCATAACGCCTTACGTTCAGATTCTGAGCAATGGACGGATTAAAATAAGCTCAAAAAATCCGGAATGCGGCCAGGGTATAAAAACTGGCTTGCCACTGATAATTGCTGAGGAGCTTGATGTTCGTTGGGAAGATGTTGATGTTGTTCAGGCTGATATAGATGCCAGCCGTTATGGCCTGCAACTTGCCGGCGGTTCTTTGTCAACACCGATGAATTGGATTCCTATGAGACAGGCAGGAGCTGCCGCGAGGATGATGATCCTGGCAGCTGCATCGCAACAGCTTTATGTACCTGTAGCCGAATTAAGAACCAGTGAGTCAACAGTTATTCATGAGCCAACAGGAGAAGAATACAGCTATGGGAAATTTGCAGAACTGGCTGCGACCATGCCAGTCCCGGATTTGGAAGCGATCAGCCTGAAGGACCCCAGCGAATTCACAATTTTAGGCAAGCGCTATACCGGTGTTGAGAATCAGCAAGTTGTAAGCGGTGAGCCTTTATTTGGTATTGACCAGCAACTCCCGGGCATGGTGTATGCGACGTATACCAAGAGCCCTGCAATTGGAGGAACTGCTCGTTCTTTTAATGAAGTACATATCAAATCACTCAATGGTGTCATTGACGCTTTTATCGTTGAGCCGGTTGGCAGTCTATTTATATCTGGGCTTGATGGCCAGGGACATCTGGGCGGTGTGGCGATCATTGCAAATTCAACCTGGGCAGCTATGAAAGCCAGACAGGAACTCGAAGTTGTCTGGGATACATCTACAGCAGATACCGAAGCCAGTTGGAGCCATCTTGTTGAAAATGCCATCCGTATGGCTGACGAGGATGGCGCCATGGAGCTGCTTAATAGTGGTGATGTAGACTCAGCCTTTGCCAATGCTTCACAGGTGGTTGAAAGCTTCTATGAATTTCCATACCACTCACATGTCAATCTTGAGCCGCAAAATTGTACAGGGCTATATGCAGATGGCCGTATAGAGCTGTGGGCACCAAGTCAGGCACCTCAAAATGGCGCAGCAGGTATTGCAGCGATTACAGGGCTATCAGCTGAAAATATTGTGATAAACCAGACCAGAATTGGTGGCGGTTTCGGCCGTCGCCTGTTCAGTGATTTTATGTATGAAGTTGCAGCTATTGCCAGACGTATGGAAGGCACGCCAGTCAAATTGCAATGGTCACGTGAAGATGACATGTCTTATGACTTTTTCCGCCCGGGCGGTTTCCATTCTTATAAAGCAGCGCTTGATAACAACGGCAAAATGATTGGCTTCACTGATCATTTTATTACTGTTTCAGAAAATGCTGAGGCAGAAATGCCTGTGATGGCAGCAGAGCTGGGAACAGATGTTCTGCCGATGCAGCATGTAGAAAATGTAAAAGTTACCCAGACACTGCAGCCGGCAGCTATCCCGACAGGCTATATGCGTGCACCTGGTTCCAATGCTTACGGTTTTACATTCCAGAGTTTTTTACACGAAGTTGCTGAAGCCGCTGGAACCGATTATCGGGATTTCCTGATGGATCTGCTTGATACAGAAGACCTGCCACCGCCAGCTCCTCAGCCAGGTTTTCCACCGGCGCCTGCTTTTAGTAATAGCCGTGCCCGAAACGTGATTGCTTCTGTAACTGATAGAGCGGAATGGGGCAGAGCAATGCCTGAAGGTCGTGCACTGGGCCTGGCTTTTTACTATTCGCACAGTGGTTATGTTGCGCAAGTAGCAGATGTCAGTGTTAACTCTCGTAAAGAAATGACAGTACATAAAATCTGGTCAGTTGCTGATTTCGGATATATCCATAATTTAAGTGGTGCAGAAAATCAGATTCAGGGCAGTATCATGGATGGCTTAAGTCAGCTGATGTATGCGAAAATTTCCTTTGAGGGCGGTGTTATTGAGCAAAATAATTTCCATCAATACCCCTTGTTAAGAATGTCCAAAGCCCCTGAAATTGACTCGCATTTTCTGCAAACGATGGATGTGCCTCCAACAGGTTCCGGTGAGCCTGCGCTCCCTCCGGCGTTGCCAGCTATAGCAAATGCAGTTTATAGCGCTTCAGGCGAACGAGTCAGAAAAACACCACTGTCTGAATTAGGTTATACGCTGGTTTAGCTGGATAGAGCTAGATAGAACTCGATAAAGAAAACCTGCTGAAATTAAATTTCTTCAGCAAGCTGATTTGTATAGTAATAGCGGATCAGGTAGGTGTTATCTGCATATTCAGTCTGGTTTTCCAGCTGTAGGCGATATGTCGAATTTCGTAATTTTCTGGTTAATGCCCTGATTGTCTCTTCAGTCGTACCTTCAGAGCTGTCGATAATTCTTATTCCGGTTGGTTTTGCGAAGCGTCCTAGTGTAAAGCTGATATCAATATACCCCTGATATTCAAGAACATCTTCCTGGGACAGATTATTACTGGTCCGGGTATATGGTGAAGTGACGAAACTGGGGATATAAGCCGGCAGATCAGGGTAGGCAAGACCATTGATAGTTTCTATGCCGTTTGATTCCATCAGATTAAAAGCCTGAACATATAATTCTTCAGCTGAAGTCCAGCGCTCAAAAACCAAAAACCAGTCAGCAATATCAAGCAGAGCCTGTACCAGATCAATAGGCGGGGTGTTGCTGTTCTGTTCCAGGTAGTTATATCTTCTTTCCAGTGCCGTACGTCCTTTCACATTGCTATCCAGGAAGTAATTGCCCTGAGAGTCTCCATAGGGGTTTGCCGAGAGATAGCTCTGGTTAAAGTGATGT
>JAYPJO010000070.1:0-9820 GCA_038128465.1 Gammaproteobacteria bacterium | reverse complement strand
GTAACAGAGCTGCCGGATAAATGAATTGAAGCGCACAGCGGCATCACAAACTCACGTGTCGGTTCTGAAATTTTATTTTGCTCTGCCTGACGCAATGACACCGGAATAGTTGCGGCACTGGACATGGTACCAATTGCGGTCACATATGCCGGCAGCATAATTTTAATCATGTTAAACATATTCCTGCCGGAAATCAGTCCAGCAATAGCATAAAGCACCAGTACCCATAACCAATGTAATAAAATAGCCAGAATCAAAACTTTGGCGAAAGTATAAAGATAAAAAAATGCAGTCCCTTTGGCGGCCAGATCAGTAAATATACCTGCGATATAAAAAGGTAAAAGTGGAATAACAACCTTTTTAATTGCCATTTCAATAATCAGTTTCCCTTGCGCTACCATATCTTTCAGTGCACTTGTTTTTGAAATGTCTGATGTCAGTTGAATCCCCATACCAAATAAAAATGCTGTTAATAAAGCAGTAATAACATCCATCACCGGTTCTACGCTGAAATCTATGAATGGAGCAATATCTTGTGCCTGGGTATTAATTGACTCTGGATCTATACCTTCAAGTAACAGCGGCAATAAAAAAAGAGCAATTAAACAGGCCAGTAAAGTTGCAAAAATAGTTGAGGCATAGGCTGTCACTATTGTTAAACCCAATAACCTTCCGGATGAATGAGGCAGACTGGAAATTCCATGAGCAATAAAAAATAAAATAATGAAAGGAATTAGAAATACAATAAGTGCCCCAATAACAGTTTGTACGGTCACTAACAGTCGTACCAACATTTCAGGAGCAAACAAGCCTATGATTAACCCGGCAATAATACCCAGCAATAATTTTATAATGAGCTTCATGCAAACCTTTTTTGTTGATAAAAATCAGGAATCCACAGCACAAACAACTGAACCCTTGTTTTTAGGATCATTATTCTCTCTAATATAACAAAGATAAGACCAGACTCATCCTAAAGTTAGTAAATATATCACCATGCCAGAATCAATTGCGTTACAGGCTTTTATATTTGGATTGATCAGCGCCGCTACGCTTCCCCTGGGCGCTGTTATGTCAAAATTCTGGTCACCCGGGAACCGTGTTATTGCAGCCATGATGGCCTTTGGCGGTGGTGCGCTGCTGGCCGCTTTGACCATCGATCTGGTTGTCGAAGTACTGTAAAGAGACCACTACCTGGAACTTGCCATTGGCTGCCTTATCGGGGGATTCCTGTTTGTTATCCTGAACAAATGGATTAACAGCCAGGGCGGTTTCCTGCGCAAAGTCGGTACCACCATCAGTTACCTTACTAAATCCAAGAGCAAAGAATACAAACGCCTGTTCAAGTGACTGAGCCGCTCTCCATTGTTTAATGCTCTGCCTCCACAACAGATACAACACCTGGTTCCTTTGATTGAGGAAAAAAGTTTTAACGCTGGTGAGACCGTAATCGTGCAGGGACTGGAAGGCGAAAATCTTTACATTATTGATGAAGGCCGGGTTCGAGTTATAGATGCAAAAAACGATCGTGAACTTGCCATACTGGGCCCTGATGACATCGTTGGCGAAATCTCACTGTTAACCGGCAGTGCAAATACTGCCAGCGTAGTTGCACAAAGCGATCTGACGGCCTGGATATTGGAAAAAGAAGCCTTTGATGAACTGGTGCAGGAAATCCCAGGTTTCAGCAAAGCAATGATGGGGCTTACCGAGCAGCGGTTGAAAGAACTGGGTTCCGAAAAAACAATGAGTGAGGAGCAGGCAGAAAAATGGTATGACGAAGCAAAACATCGTGTGGAGGATGCCATAGCCACGCCAACGGCAAGTGATATTGATGAGGCAGCCGCAAATTTCAACTCTGCGCCAATGGCGATCTGGCTGGGTTGTTTTCTCGGCGGCATCCCCGAATTTTTTGTCATCGGTTCCAGCATGCTTCATGCCAGTATCAGTCTGTCACTGGTCGCCGGCCTAGTTTTAGCCAACTTCCCGGAGGCTTTTTCCAGCTCCCTTGGCATGCGTGAACAAGGCTATAGCTTCAGTCGCATCCTGACCTTATGGAGTACGCTGATGCTCTTTACTGGAATAGGCGCCTGGTTTGGCAGTACCTTCTTTGTCGGTGTGGAGTTAACAACCTTTTCATTCGTTGAAGGGGTTGCAACTGGTGCCATGCTGACCGTGATTGCAGAAACCATGCTACCAGAAGCCTATCATCGGGGTGGCTCTGTAACCGGCATATCCACCCTGCTGGGTTTTTTGGCAGCAATATTTTTTACGACTCTGTAATTACTTTTCACCAAAGTTTGCCAGGATAACGCCATAAATAGCCATGGCATCCCACATATTCTGCAGGCGGATATTTTCATTTTCAGCATGCTGATTATTATCATGATTGGCCAGCGGTAACACGATAATGGGCGTGTCCATACGTGTGGCAAAAGCATCCAGCGGCAGGGAACCACCCATACTGGGAGTAAGGATAAGGTCAGTTGTCACACTTTGTAAAAGACCAACCAGGCGTTGTGCCATAGCATCATCCATAGGTGTCTTGAAACCAGCGCCACCCCTGCCCCGCCAGTCCAGTTTAATGACCTTTTCATTGTTCCTGAGTATTTCATCACTTGGTTCTTCATAAATAATATGAAATCCCTGACCGGCAATATGCGCTTCAAACAATTCTTCAATCAATTCCGGCTGCTGATCGGCAACCAGCCTGATGTTCAAAGAGGCTATCGCTGTTGAGAGGATAATATTACGACCCAGATCACCAACACCACCGGCTGAAAACCCACGAACATTAATAGCCGGCAAGGTAACCAGCTCTTCAATTCTCATGCCGTCACCTTCAGGTGTATTGATTGCCAGTTCATTTTTTAAATCTTCAGTGATATCCGGCATGGCAGCGATGGCCGAGCGCTCCATATCACTGACCGCTGCTACTTCATCATAGTAACCATCAATTAAGATACGTCCGCTTTCATCACGCATCGAAGTCAGCAAATAGGCCATTTGCATAATCGGGTTTGGTGCCCAGTTGCCATAATGTCCTGAATGCAGAGGTCGATTGGGTCCATAGGTAGTCAGATCCAGTGTCTTTGAACCGCGCACACCAAATACCAGCTGCGCATTGCGTGACTGATGCATGGGCGCGTCACAAAACAGCAGTAAATCAGCATCAAGCAAGCCAGGATTTTCGTCAATGATGTTGCCCACGGTTGGTGAGCCACGTTCCTCTTCCCCGTCAAAAAGGAATTTGAGGTTAACCGACAATTCAATATCGTTTGCGGCCAGTGCATCCAGCGTATGCATCAGTGCGATGATCGGCATTTTGTCATCACCAGCAGACCGCGCATAGAGCCGCCATTCCGGATCAAAACTGTCTTCTATTTCATAAATATCAACCGGCTGTCCGCCTGCCTGCAGCGGGGCATCCAGCAAGGTGGGTGAGAATGGTGGATAGACCCAGTTCTCAACCTGAACAGGCTGGCCATCATAGTGGGCATAGATCAGCAGCGTTTCTGTTGCGCCAGGTTGCAGCATTTCAGCATAAATATAGGGAGAACCACCCGATTGCAGCCGCTGTGTGGTGAAACCCCGCTCTTCCAGCAAGGCGGTGATGTGATCGGCATTGATAACCATATCATCCTGGTTCTGTGCCACATTGGGCAGGGCAAGCAGTTCCATAAAATCCTGCAGGATCAGCGTTTCCCGCTCCGCACGATATTCCGAAACAAGTTGGCGGACTGTCTGAGGATTCGTACTCTGCGCAGATACATCTACACTGAAACAGATTGTTGTAACTGTCATGATGAAGAGAAATTTTATGACTGACTGCTTTTGTTGCTTAAACATTAACTTTCGCATTGGATAAACCCCATTAATACCGAGTGAAAAATTTTTGGTCTCCACTATAAAAAATCAAGCATATCCGCTTTTTTTAAGCACAGCAAAAAGCCAGACAGTGACATTACCAGACTGTGACTTGTTGATAATAAGCAAACCTTCCAGTAATGTGCGGTGAAATTAATAGATAAGGCGAAATATGTCGACTGACAAATTCATTAAGATATACAAAGGCAGCAGCATTGTTTAAAAAAGAAAAAGCAGATTGGCGTGAACGCTTTGAAGTCGGTAACGGTACCTATGGTGAACCCATCGTCAAACACTGGGGTGAAGAGGCAACACTGAAAGTTGGCGCCTACTGTTCCATAGCCGACAATGTAAAAATTTACCTGGGCGGTAATCACCGTATGGACTGGATAACAACCTATCCCTTCAGTATTTTTCGCGACAGCGCTAAAAATATTTTGGGCCATCCTGCCACTAAAGGTGATGTCACTATAGGTCATGATGTCTGGATTGGCGATGACGCCAAAATTTTATCCGGGGTCAGCATTGGTAATGGGGCTGTGATTGGCACTTCTGCTGTTGTTACCAGGGATGTCGATGCCTACAGTATTGTTGCCGGGAATCCGGCCAGGCATATCCGGTACCGCTTTACCGAGAATGATATCGCCACACTGCAGGCACTGGCCTGGTGGTATTGGGACGAGGCAAAACTCGATGCAGCTATGCCTTACCTGTTAGAGGGTGAAGTAGACGCCATAGAAAAGTTTTCGCTGGATTACGATACATCCTTCAGCTGATTTTTTTCAGACGGACTCCTGATTATTGTGTTGAATTGCTCCTCGCTTTTGCTGACTGACCCGCACTTAACATCATGATTTCCCTACACGACATTTCCCTGCGCATGGGTAGTCAGCTCCTGCTGGATAGCGTTGATCTTACTGTTCATGCCGGGCAAAAAATCGGCATCATCGGGCGCAATGGTACCGGCAAGACCAGCCTGTTCCGGCTACTCATGGGTGAATTACAGGCTGATACCGGCGAGATGGATTTTCCGAGAGATTTACGCAAATCGCAAATGCTGCAGGAAACCAGGGGCTCATCCCGAACAGCGCTGGATTATGTTATTGATGGCGATGTGAAATTCCGCTCGCTGCAGACACAGATTGCAGAGGCAGAACAGTCCGGTGATGATCAGGGCCTGGCACAGTTACATGCTGATCTGGATTTGCATGATGGCTGGACCATACAAAATCGCGCAGAACAATTATTATCTGGTCTGGGTTTTCCGGCAGAAGATTTTAATCGCACGGTAGAGGAGTTTTCCGGTGGCTGGCGAATCCGGCTGAATCTGGCCCAGGCCCTGATGACTCCCTCGGATTTATTATTGCTGGACGAACCGACCAACCATCTGGATCTGGAGGCAACTCTCTGGTTACAGCAATGGCTGTTACGTTACCCGGGCACACTTCTGCTGATTTCACATGACCGTAGTTTTCTGGATACCGTGGTTGCCCACATAGTCAGCTTTGAGCAAAAAAAACTGTTTTTATATCGCGGCAATTATAGCGATTATGAAAAACAAAAAGCAGAACGCCAGGCCCAGCAACAGGCCATGTATGAAAAACAGCAAAGCCGCAAAAAAGAAATCGAAAATTTTGTCCGCCGTTTTCGCGCAAAAGCCTCCAAGGCTCGTCAGGCTCAAAGCCGCTTGAAAGAATTGAGCCGCATGGCCGATATTGCCCCGGCCCATATAGACTCGCCCTTTCATTTCAGTTTTCTGGAGCCCGATAAACTGCCTTCCAGCCTGCTGGCGACTGATCATATTAGCTTTGGTTATGAACGTCCCCTGGTGAAAAATTTTTCCATCAACATCCGCTCTGATTCCCGCATAGGACTGTTGGGTGCCAATGGCCAGGGCAAGTCCACTTTGCTGAAAGTGCTGGCTGGCTTACTGAATTTACTGGATGGTGAGATTAATCGGTCTGACCACCTCAAGATTGGTTACTGTGCCCAGCACCAGGTCGATGAACTGGACAGCGCCTCCACGCCCATGAAACTATTGCAAAAGATCGACAGCTCAGTACGTGAGCAGGATATCCGAAATTTTCTCGGTGGCTTTGATTTTCGAGGCGATCGGGTTACTGAGACCATTGAGCATTTTTCCGGCGGCGAAAAATCACGTCTGGCCCTGGCCCTGGTGGTCTGGCAAAAACCTAATTTATTACTGATGGATGAACCGACCAACCATCTTGACCTGGAAATGTGCCACAGCTTAACGGTTGGCTTGCAGGCATTTTCCGGGGCGCTGATACTGGTTTCTCATGATCGCCATTTGCTCAGTAATACAGTTGACCAGTTCCTGTTGGTAAAAAATGGCAAGCTGGACTTTTTTGATGGAGACCTTAATGATTATGAAAAATTATTACTTGATGACAGTAAAGCAGACAATGCAGCAACCAGAAACAAACCTGACAGGCTGGATAAAAAAGCCGCAAGACAGCAATCTGCTGCAAAACGTAATCAACTAAAATCCTTGCGTGCAAAGGCCAGTAAACTGGAGGAAGAGCTGGAGCTGAAACAAACCAGCCTTAAAGAAATTGATAAAAAGCTGACAGATTCCAGCCTGTATGAAGATGATCAGAAAACACAGCTCAACGGATTGCTGCAGCAAAGAGCGCAATTAATATCGGTAACTTCACAACTCGAAGATGAATGGTTCGCTGAATTAGAAAAAATTGAACAGCAGCAGGATGAAATTCAGTAATAGCAAAGTCTTGAGGTAATCCAGAAATTCAATATTCCTTGATTTTTCAATTATTATTCGAGATAGTACAAATATCTTAAAAAACCTTTACCAAATTCTTATGAATAACATACATGACATGGGTGGTTTTACGCAATTTGGTCCCATTCCAAGGGAATCAGATGAGCCTGTTTTTCACGCCGACTGGGAAAGAAAAGTATTTGCAATGAATATTGCTTCACTGGCTTTTCTGGGCCCGGTTGATCGTGCCAGACATGCGGTTGAACGCATGAGCACGGTAGAATATCTGAACAGTTCCTATTATGAGCGCTGGTTACGTGGCATTGAAATTATGGGTAAAGACCTGGGTTATCTGACTGATGAAGAGATAGCTGCTGGCAAGGAAATCAATCATAAGGACATGCCCCATCCACCACCAGATGCAAACATGATTGAAGGGCTCGCCAGAGGAGGAGTCCCGGCAACCAGAGATGACGGTCGACAAAATCCAATTTTTAATGTGGGTGACAGGGTCCGCGTTAAGCTTGTTGAAACCAAAGGCCATAATCGGGCTACCAACTATGTAAAAGGTAAAGTTGGGGTAATCACAAAACTCAACGGTTCCCATATTCTGCCAGATGCACACGCACACGATCTGGGCGAAAACGCTCAACCGCTTTATTCGGTACGTTTTGAGGCACAAACTTTATGGGGAGAGAACGTCACTCGTAAAGATTGTGTTTACATTGATTTATGGGAAGACTACCTGGAACCAGCTTAACAGGATAAGTACATGGCTACACATTCTCACGATAAAAAAAATCCATATCATGAAAGCAATCGCAGTGATGCTGATAACCAGGCATTGGATGATCGCGTAAATAAAATGGAGGCCTTGCTGCTGGAAAAAGGTCTGGTCGCCAAAGATGCGCTGGATAAACTTGCAGATATTTATGAAAACGACCTTGGGCCGATGAATGGTGCAAAAGTTGTTGCCCGGGCCTGGGTTGATCCTGAATATAAAAAGCGCTTGCTGGAGGATGCTACTTCTGCCATTGCTGAACTTGGTTTTGGCGGATTGCAGGGTGAACACATGGTTGTTGTCGAAAACACGCCAGAAGTTCACAATGTAGTCGTTTGCACTTTATGCTCCTGTTATCCCTGGCCCGTACTCGGACTCCCTCCGGCCTGGTATAAAAGTTTTGCCTATCGATCAAAAGTGGTCATAGAACCCAGGGAAGTGCTGGCAGAATTTGGTACCGAAATTCCTGATGATGTTGAAGTCAGGGTATGGGACAGCAGTGCTGAAATCCGCTACCTGGTATTACCCGAAAGACCAGCTGGCACAGAAAACCTGGGCGAAGAAGAACTTGCCGCACTGATAGAAAGAGATGCCATGATCGGCGTCACTAAAGTTGCTGCATGAATGAGTCAAGACTGACCAATCCTGAAATTGCCGAAATGCCGGGCAAAGCCGCACTTCCACGCAAAAGTGGTGAAATAGTATTTCATAATGACTGGGAGCGTAAGTCTTTCGCGATGGCAGTCGGCCTTGCTGATCAGGGCCTATTTGCCTGGCATGAATTTCAATCAGAATTAATTGCAGCAATTAAGGAAGCTGAAGGAGATGACCCTGAGCATCCCAGCAGAGGTTATTTTGAAAGCTGGTTAGTTGCACTGGAAAACTTACTGAATAAAACAATAAAAGATTAATCATACACCGTTATTAATACTAAAAGGCTTAGCTATGCAGTCATTAAATAAGAACTTGTTAAAAGCATTTACAATTCTACTTTTTGTTGTTTTACCTGTCAGCACGTTAGCCCATCATTCCACTGCTTCTTTTAACAATAGCAATACTTCCGGCATTGAGCTTGAAGGTAAAATAGTCCAGCTCAACTGGCGCAATCCCCATCCCAGTATGCTGCTGCAGATAAGTGAAACTAATGATCTTTGGCAGATTCAAATCCCTGGAACCATAAATACTTTAACCCAGGCAGGTATTAACGAAAATACTTTCAAATTGGACCAGCTTGTCACTGTCACCGGTCAGGCTTCTAATCAAATTAATAATTATTTACATGGTTCAGGTCTGCAGCCAGGATAGAAATGAGATTTCATTTACCAACGGGCTTCAAGCCGGGGAAAATGCAACAAGTCAGATACTTGCTGATATCTCAGGCAGCAGCCCCATAATCGATGAAAATTTACTAAGCAATGTCAATTATCTTCCTTTATTTATTAGCCTTTTATGCATACTCTGCTGCCTATTCTTGTTTGCTTCGAAGCAAAAATTACTTTTAGTGAAAAATAAAATCTGGTCAGGAAAATGAGTAAAATTTATGGCGAACAACATCGCAGCTTCCAGGATAATTTTGAAACCAGAAAATTAGCCGACACGATTGAAGGTGTAATAGTTCATGCAGAAATTTCTGATGAAGAAAAAGCCTTTATCGAATCCAGAGATATGTTTTTTCTCAGCACTGTCGATCATTTAGGAAGACCCTCAGTTTCCTATAAGGGTGGCGAAACCGGAATGGTTAAGGTTCTTGATGAACATACGCTCGCTTTCCCCAGTTACGATGGAAACGGCATGTACCTGTCAGCTGGCAACATTTCCATCAACAATAAAATAGGCATGCTATTCATCGACTTTGAAAAACCTCACCGCTTACGAATTTATGGCGAAGCCTCTGTTTCCAAAGATGACCCTTTACTGGATGAATACAATGATGCCCAGCTTATTATTAGAGTAAAACCCACCGAAATCTGGATTAATTGTCCTCGGTACATACATAAATACCAACGTGTAGAAAGCTCTGAGTATGTACCGCAAAAAAATGAAGATGCGCCTCTGCCTGAATGGAAAAAACTAGACCTATTTCAGGATATGTTGCCACCAAAGGACCAGGGCAAAGCAGAACAACAAGGGGGCACGATTACATTAGAAGAGCTACAGGAGTATGAACGTCGGGATGATTAATTCCCACACTCAAAAAAGCCCCGCGATGCGGGGCTTTTTTTTTGCTATTCTTGATTTCTAGGATTAATAGGGCTTCTGGAAAATAAATACGGCACGGTCAGTCATGCCTGGCATACCGAATGGTGCCGCTTCACGCGGATCTTCCGGATGCGCCAGCAAAGAACTATTGGCAATCAGCTCAAATCCAGCCGCTGTCACCTCTTCAACAATGACATCTGCATCAATTCGGTGAAGGGTATCTGCAGCAC
>JAYPJO010000069.1:8950-9915 GCA_038128465.1 Gammaproteobacteria bacterium | reverse complement strand
GTTCAAGCCTTTGGTTAATTTGTCCCGGTCCCTGTACCCTGGTAGTTGACCAGACCGCTTTTTTCATAGCCTGGTTGGGTTCCACCCAGGGGCCACCGGTTTCACTCCAACCGGCAGAACTGTGAATGGTCATTTCCAGTCCC
Organism: Gammaproteobacteria bacterium; assembly: GCA_038128465.1. GTDB lineage: Bacteria > Pseudomonadota > Gammaproteobacteria > Pseudomonadales > Pseudohongiellaceae > UBA5109. The sequence continues at coordinate 9,772 of JAYPJO010000069.1, read as the reverse complement.
AGACGTTGTGCTTCTTCAGCAGTATGCCGGAGTTTTTCATACCACTCCGGTGTGAAGACGATGGTCTTGTCCTCGACTTCCTGCCCGCCGCCAACAATGACATCAAACATCATGAAGCCACCGATACCGACTCGCTGCATCCACTCCAGATCCCTGGTAATACCCTCTTCAGTGACATTGCTGTTTACCCAGTGCCACCAGGTACGCAACTGGGCTGAATTCGGTGGATTCTGAAATCCACTTTCCAGGTCTGATTGCTCCTGCGCCAATACCGGCAAACCTGATAGAAAGACAAACAGGATTGCACTTAAAGAACCAAAAACGCGGCCAGTTATCTGCAGCAAAACGTCTTTGTAACTGTTTATTGTTTGATGGCTCATGATGTAAAATATCCTTATGTCAGAAAATTGAAATCAAACCGCTGTAAACCTTTTATGGAAAATGCTTAGTGCACCATATGAACGAGGAATAGCATGGAAAAACCAGGGAAAGATAATACTTTATCTATTCCTGAAATAGCCAATGCCGGTTTGTGTTTCATCCCAGAGACAGTAAGTGCTAATAGCGGAAAGTGTAAGTCATTCGCAGGGACACATCGGATACTGTTGAGGTAAAGCTATTGTTCTTGTCGCGGTCCTGGGCGCCATAATTGAAAACGAGAATTGCCTGTTGCCCTGCCTCGGGAATATAGATCAACCGGCTGTTAAAGCCTGCCAGCTCGGAAACATTGTCATACTGTAATAAATTATTCCAGGACCAGCGGGTATTCAGCGCATAATTTGCCTGCAGGTTAATCTGGCGAACCTTGAAGTCCCCCGCAGG
>JAYPJO010000069.1:0-8940 GCA_038128465.1 Gammaproteobacteria bacterium | reverse complement strand
AATTGAGTTTTCATTATGGGTCAGGCCAAATTCGAATTGATTACTTGGTCGCCAAGTGAGTGCTGATCTGAACTCAAGATGATCACCATCATAAAATTCTCCAGCCCAAACACTTAAATTAGCCGACAGTTTGCGATGCGTGCCTGTGTTCAGAAAAAACCTGGCTTCATTGAAGGTATAGCTGCCACTGGGTATAACCACTGATCTTGATCCGTCTGAGGCTCTGAAAATTGTAAAATCATTTAACAGCACCTCTTTGGCCTGAACCAATCGGGCGAAAAACCTGTCGCGGGTTCTGTTATAAAGTGAAAGCCGTAGGCCAACATCTTGAGAGCTTAATTCACCACTGGACAGTAATTCGGCACGATAGCCATCCACTGTCACATTGTAGGAAGCGAAGTAACTGGTAATTGGCATCAGGTACGTATAACCCCCTTCAAGCGCAAAATCCTGTATACCTGCGCGATTAACATAGCCAACTGCCGGATCAAAATTCTGCTCCACCCTGGTATAGATTCCGGTACCGCGCCAACCATTCCTGTTTGGGGAACCAATGGCAAGACTGTAGGCCATATCATCTCCTGATTTTCCCTCAGTATCCGTTTTCTGAACCCAGGCATTTACTTCGACAGTTTTATTATTGGGCAGGCGCGAGTTGCGATAGCGAAAATCGGCACCAAGCAGGGTGCTATCGAGATTGGATTGCGGGTCACCATCGGTGAGCATTACACCAATCTGGGATTCAGCCAGAACATTCATCACACCCCGCCCCACAAAAATATCAGTTGCATCAACGCCGGTCGTGATATCTTCATCCTGTGAAATTAATAATGAACCCACATTGAAATTACCAACCCGGCCACTGAGCTTACCGCCAACATTCAGGTCTACTGGTGAGCCATTTGCACTCAGTCCGATAGTTCGGGAAAAAAATGGTCTGGCGTTTTGCTGAGCGGCGTTGGGTATGGCTGAAAAACCGGTGCCCCAGTTATTGGAAAAGCCGTAAGTACCAATCTGGCCAAACTCAAAAATATCTGAATCACGGAGAAAAAAATCACGCCTTTCCGGGAAAAACAGATTGAAACGCGTCAGATTAACCTGGCGGCTATCCACCTCTGCCGCCGAGAAATCGGTATTCACAGTTAAAGCTGCATTCAATGAAGGCGTAATTTTGTAAAACAGGTCTAGGGTTGGTTCAAAGCTGTTTTCAACACCTGCACCAGGCGCTCCACCATAAACTTTATCACGACGCAGTGTGAGTCCCGGCACAATATCCAGTCCTCTACCCTGTTGTATACCGCTTATACCAGTCGCGACTCCGGAGGTTCCAGGATTATGCTGGCGATCTCTTGACTGCCAGGATATCCGTTCATCATTACGACGGATAATACGCTGAAAATTTATGCCCCAGTCTGAATTATCCGGATCAAATGACAAAGTCTGGAAAGGGATACGCAATTCGGTGGTCCAGCCATCATCGCCAATGTCACTTTCACCCTGCCAGATACCCAACCAGTTGCCATCTGTTTCCGTGGGACTGCTGTAAATGGCATCCCACCATATGCCATTGGGGCTTATTGCGAAGCGATAACCGCTACGACGATTGAGAAAAGGATCGAGTAATAGAATAAAAACATCTTCCTGGGTGACCCCCCCATACTGCTGAAGGGACTGAGCAGTTATCAAATCAGGATCATCTTCAAACATTTTAGCGCCCACATAGATGGCATCTTCAGTATAGAAAATACGTACTTCCGTGCGTTGGGAAGGACTGGCAAATTCCGTAGGGGTGGTCTGGTAAAAATCGGTAACAACTCTTGCCTGCTGCCAAACAGCATCATCCAGAATGCCATCAATGACAGGCTCGCTATCAAGCCTGATCATGTTAATGGTCTTTGATGCCTGGACCGGGTTGGACGGTGCACCCTGCGCCCATAAACTGCCCGACAATATAAAAAATATACAGGCAAAAAACTTACAATTCATATACTTTATGATGATTATTCCGGGTAATTAAATGTAAACCTTTAGATCAGATTTGATCCAGATCTGCCTGGTTATCTGCATGATAAGAGGATCTAACCAGAGGACCACTGGCAACATGCCTGAATCCCATTTCCTTACCAACAATGGCATATTCCTCAAATTCATCCGGATGGACAAACCGCTCCACTGCCAGATGGTCCCTGCTTGGCTGCAGGTACTGTCCCAGGGTAACCATATCAACCTGGTGTGCTGCCAGATCTTCCATAACCTGCAATACTTCTTCCCTGCTTTCGCCAAGCCCCAGCATAATGCCTGACTTGGTCAGCACCTGTGGCGCCATCTCTTTATATTTTTTCAACAGATTTAAAGACCATTGATAATCAGAGCCAGGTCTCACTTTTTTATAAAGCCGCGGGATGGTCTCCAAATTATGATTAAACACATCCGGCCTGGTGCCGGTCAGGATTGCCAGAGCCACATCCATACGGCCACGAAAATCGGGCACCAGAACTTCAATTTTAATACCCGGGTTCAATTGCCTGGTTTCTGCGATACAGCGAGAAAAATGTTCGGCACCGCCATCTCTCAAATCATCACGATCCACTGAGGTAACCACAACATAATTCAGGTTCATCTCGGCAATGGCTTCAGCGAGCTCAAGCGGCTCATTTTCCATCGGCGGATTGGGTCGCCCATGGGCAACATCACAAAAGGGACAGCGCCGGGTACAGATATCACCCAGTATCATGAAGGTTGCGGTACCGCCGCTGAAACATTCGCCCAGATTGGGACAGGACGCTTCCTCACAGACCGAGCTGAGTTTATGTTTCCTCAGGGTATTTTTGATGTGCTCGACTTTGGCAGAAGAGCCCATACGTACACGAATCCATTCAGGCTTACGTGGCAACTCTGTGGTTGGAATGACTTTCACAGGGATACGTGCAACCTTGTCAGCACCCCGTAATTTTTCCCCTTGTACGACCTTTTTCAATGTAGCTGCCGCCTAAATAATTAATTAAAAATGAAAAACTTATAACCAGGCTGAGTACAGTTCTACACAGCAAAAACTGGTGCGGATTGTAGCAGATTTTGCTGTATGGCATTAAGCAGTTTGTCCTGTGCATGCTGGAAAATCCCTGCCACAGGCTGATCAAGCTGGTCGATCAATTGGGTCACATGCAAACCCGCATAGCCGCAGGGATTGATATAAGTAAATGGTTCCAGATCCATATCGATATTAAAGCTGAGCCCGTGATAACTACACCCACCCTTGATACGCAGACCCAGGGCCGCAATCTTCATACCGTCTACATAGACCCCGGGTGCCCGCGGCCTGGTTTCAGCAGTGACACCATAGTCAGCAAGTACCTGTTTTATGGAGTTTTCTATCAGATCAACCAGTTGGCGCACACCAAGCTTTGCCCGGCGTACATCAATCAACAGGTAAATAACCAACTGTCCAGGCCCATGATAGGTAACCTGCCCTCCCCGGTCGGTTTTTAGTACCGGGATATTGTGTGCATCCAGTATGTGCTCTGTCTTGCCGGCCTGGCCCAGAGTAAATACCGGTTCATGCTGCACTATCCATAGCTCATCTTTTACTGTGGGACCCCTGTTAAGAGTGAATTCAAGCATTTGCTGCCAGATAGTGTCATAGGGCTGCAGCCCGAGAAAACGTAAATTACAGGGTTCTGCCTCAATAAACTGCTGGGAATTATTCACGATGTCTATAAAACCATTGATACTCTGCCACTGGCTTTTAAATCATCAAACAGAGCCTGTAACTGAAGAGTGCCGGTAGCATAGATAATGACATTGACTGCGAGATATTTATTATTTCTACTGGAGCGAAATGAAATATTTTCATCTCTTAAATCCGGTGCATGACGACGAATTATCTCCAGAATCACTTCACCGAAGTTATTAATATTCGGCCCCATTACTTTAACCGGATATTCACAGGGAAACTCGATTTTCACCGAGTCTTCATCAATTTGCATAAGGGCGTACTAAACGATATGTGAGCTAACTAAACAGATTCATGAAAAACAAGGTTAGCCAGTCCATTATGCGCTTGATCAGGCTGCCTCTTTCAATAGTCTGCAAGGCAATCACTTCGCCTCGATAGTAAACCTGATCATCAAGACTGATAGTTACCTGTCCTAGTACATCACCGGCATTAATCGGTGCTCTCAGGTTTTCATCAATCTGCAAATCCGTTACCAGTTCATCACCACTGTTGTTGGGGATGGTGATATAAACCTGCTCCTGCACACCTAAGTCAACAGAGTTACTGTTGCCGGACCAGACCTGATTGCTGGACAGCACTTCATTACCTGAGAACAGCTCGTAGGTTTCATAAAAACGAAAACCATAAGTTAATAATTTCTGCGCTTCTATAGCCCTGGCATTTTCACTTTCGGTACCCATGACTACAGCTATCAATCGCATATCATCACGGGTTGCAGAAGCCACCAGGCAATAACCTGCTGCCTCGGTAAAGCCGGTTTTCATGCCGTCAACATTCCTGTCCTGAAATAACAGGCGGTTTCGGTTGGGCTGACGGATACCGTTGTAGGTAAATTCAGGTACGCTGTAAATCTCATAGTTTTCAGGAAATCGTTCAATAAGTGCCTGCGCGAGAATAGCCAGATCTCTTGCAGACATCACATGCTGGTCTGCCGGCATGCCATGCGCATTGACAAAATAGGAACTCTGCATACCCAGAGTCTCTGCATGCTGATTCATCATGTCGGCAAATGCATCTTCACTCCCTGCAACATGCTCTGCCAGCGCAACACTTGCATCGTTACCGGACTGCACCACCATGCCATAAATTAAATCTTCGAGTCGAACCGATGTGCCTTCCTGAATAAACATTTTTGAGCCATCCATTTGCCAGGCTTTTACACTGATATAAACCTCATCATCCAGAGTGATATTGCCATTCTCCAGCTCAGTGGCAACCACATAATCAGTCATGATCTTGGTAAGACTGGCCGGTGGCAATGGAATATCAGCATTGGATTCAACCAGAATATCGCCGGTGGTAGCATCCATCAATACATAGGAAGATGCTGCAATATCCGGTGCTCTCGGAATAATTCTGGCCTGCTGTGCCAGCAGCGTGCTGGAATAAAAAACAATGGACAAAATAAAACAGCACGATGCATACAGTTTCATCCATCCGTGTAAATTATTACCCGTTTTTTTAAACATAGCCTGGTTTCCAATTGACAGTTGCATTATTTTCCTCAAATTTCGCATAGTAATCTGGCTTTTTTATGGCAGAAATGCGTCCGTTTATAGTCTTATTTTATTACCTTATTGCCTGACCCGAAAAGGCATCCCCAATCCTGCATCAATAATCCTCTGAATTAGAGTTTCAAGCTGAATTGTCTCATTTAGCGGCCCCAAACGCACTCGATGCAGAATATTTTCAGCCGTATTACTGGCATCACTGCGGATGAATACCGGTATTTCAGTAATAGCGGTGACTGCAGCGAGCAGATTTTCAGCACTTTCCAGACTGCTGAAAGCGCCGAGTTGAAGATATTCCTGCCCTGCATCCTGCTCAATGAGCTGTCTTTCAGCTGCAATGTCTTCCTGGTCGATTGCCGGAACTGTTATTTCTGCATCAGCCACTAATATGTCGGTAAGTTCATCTCCGGGCTGTTTTTCAAGCCAGGGTGTCAACGCTTCTATATGCACCCTGGCCGTACCAACATCTGCATAGTCCAGCTTGACAGCTGCAGCGTATGACAAATCTATCACCCTGTCTTCATGGAACGGCCCTCGGTCATTAACTCTGACCACAACACTCTTACCGTTATCCAGATTGGTTACCCTGACGAAGCTCGGAATAGGCAAACTTTTATGTGCAGCTGAAAAAGTAAACATATCGTAAATTTCACCGTTGGAAGTTAAATGACCATGAAATTTACGACCGTACCAGGAGGCATTGCCACTTTCCTGGTAGCCAATTTCAGAATCCATGACTCTGTATTGCTGTCCCAGCACTTCATAAGGGCTTTTATTGCCAGCAGCAGTACGGTTGACAGGTCTGGGGACGACTTCAGGAATGAGGTTCAGATCAATGGGTTCCAGAATCGGGCTGTCGTATTCAAGCTCATAGCGACTGCCGTTATCGCTGGAACGGTTTGTTTGGAGGGGAGAAGAGACGCAAGCCGTCAGTAAGAGAGCCAGTAGTGCAATGAAAGCTTTATTGTATCGGCTTAACATCGATCCAGTTATGATCTATTCCTCTTTCTCTTTCCGTTCCAGTCTCATTATAAACTTATACAGTAATTTTCTCTCAGTCGGCATAACGAAATGCGGTTTTGCCGTGACTGTGAATTGACATCAGGATACCAAAGCCCAGCATCAGTGTAACAATGGATGTGCCTCCCAGGCTTACCAATGGCAAGGGCACCCCCACTACCGGAAGAATCCCGCTTACCATGCCAATATTGACAAATATATAAACGAAAAAGGTCAGCGTGATACTGCCAGCCAGCAATCGGGTAAACATATCATTTGATACGGCGGCAATGTAGAGCCCTCTGGCAATGATGACCAGGTAAAGTAACAGTAAAAACAAAACACCAGCCAGACCAAACTCTTCTGCCAGTACGGCTACAATAAAATCGGTCTGCCCTTCCGGGAGAAAATCCAACCTGGACTGCACGCCATTCAGCCAGCCCTTCCCATAGAGACCGCCTGAACCAATCGCTGTTTTTGACTGAATGATATTCCAGCCAGCCCCGAGCGGATCTTTTTCCGGATTCAGAAAAGTCAGAATTCGCTGTTGCTGGTAATCCTTCAGATAAAAAATCCACATAGCCGGTACCGACAGGACTCCGGCACCCATGGCCGAGCCAACAAGTTTCCAGCTGATACCTGATAGCAGTAATACAAATACACCGGACACACCAATCAGCAGGGCTGTACCCAGATCCGGTTCCATGGCAATTAACACAGCTGGCAGTCCGAGTATCACCAGTGACCAGAAAATATGTTTGAAACGCGGAGGAATGGATCTTCTTGAAAAATATGCAGCAAGTGTCAGTGGCAGCACTATTTTCATGATTTCAGAAGGCTGAAAGCGCGGCAGGCCCGGTAAATCCAGCCAACGCTGTGCACCATTACTACTCACTCCAAAAAACAGTACAGCCACCAGGAGACTTAAGCTGCCCAGATACATCAGTGGAGCCCAGCGTCTCATCACCCTGACATCAACCTGAGCAACAGCAAACATCACTATATAAGCCAGTGCGATGAAGGTAATCTGTCGTTGCATCTCTGCCTGGTTGCCATCCGTTGCACTGTAGAGCACCATCAAACCAAAACCGGTAAGCACTGCCAGTGCAAACAATAAAGGGACATCCAGATTCAGGCGCTCCCAAATGCTCCGGCGTTTTTCCAGATTATTGTAAGAACCACTGAGCTGCCTGACAAAGGTGGAAGAGCTCATTGTAGCTCCTCCAGAATTTCAACTGAACTGACATGATTTGGTTCGGGTTCTGGTAAAAACTCCTCTTTAACCTGACCATATTCATCAAGAATGTAGCTATCCAGAATCTGTTTGGCCATCGGACCGGCCACCGAACTCCCTCCAACACCATGCTCAACAAAGACCGCAACGGCTATTTTGGGGTTTTCTACCGGGGCGAAAGAGATAAACCAGGCGTGATCACGATATTGTTCAGGGACTTCAGCATCATTATCAAAATCTTCAGCCATACCAATAACCTGAGCGGTACCGGACTTGCCCGCCATATGGTAATCCATCCTTTCATTCATGGTCAGGTAAGGATAAGCCGAGCCATTATTACGATAACCACCATCACCTTTATGCACCACATCCTGCATAGCCTGATGTATAAAATTCCAGTCATCCGGGTTTTGCAGGGTGACATCCGGTATAGCACTTTCATGGTGGATATCGGCACTTTCTAGACCCGCTCTTTTTAACAATATTGGCTGTTGCCACTGGCCTTTATTTGCCAGCACCATGGTAGCTGTAGCCATTTGCAGAGGAGTTGCCTCGTTATAACCCTGGCCAATAGCTGAATTAAGTGTTTCACCGGGGAACCAAGGTTGTCCCAGGTTTTCCATTTTCCAGTCTCTCGAAGGCAAGGTCCCTGTGCTTGCCTGGACAATATCAACACTGGTATTTCGCCCAAAGCCGAATTGAGCTAAAAATTCTGCCATGCGATCTATACCCAGATCGACAGCCATATCCCAGAAATATATATCACAGGACTGATAGATGGCTCTGGCCAGGTTCACAACATCATGGCCAGTCTCTGTAAGCCACCAGGTCCAGTCATGATAAATGTGGCTATCACCTTCCAGGATAAAATAACCCGGATCATGCACCTCATACTCACGTGTTCTGATACCGTAATCGAGACCTGCCAGCCCAATAAAGGGTTTCATGGTTGAACCCGGCGCATATTTTGCCAAAGCACGATTAAACAAAGGCGTTTCTATCGGATCATTCAGTGATGAATAATCCGCCTGGCTGATGCCTTCAACGAAAAGATTAGGGTCAAAAGAAGGCTTGCTGACCATTGCCAGCACCCCGCCTGTCTCTATTTCCAGGGCAACTACTCCACCACGGTATTCACCAAGCGCTTCCCAGGCAGCCAGCTGCAATTCACTATCCAGGTGCAGTACCAGATCTTCGCCCGGAATCGGATCTGTTCGATCCAGTACATCCATGATTTGCCCACGGGCATTCTTTTCTACCGTTTCAAAGCCAACCTGACCATGTAAAAGCGATTCGTAGAAACGTTCAACACCGGTTTTACCGATTTGATGGGTGCCGCGATATTGTTCTGCATTCAGATTACTGAGTTCTTGCTCGGTAATACTGCTGAGATAACCCAAAGCGTGGGCTACAGGGGCGCCCAGCGGGTATGATCTGACCAATTGCGCCTCAACCTGAAA
>JAYPJO010000068.1:6141-9926 GCA_038128465.1 Gammaproteobacteria bacterium | reverse complement strand
ACCTGGACCCGCACTTGAGGTAACGCCCAGTGAACCGGCGAAAGAGGCGCCAAGAGCAGCACAGACAGCAGCAATTTCATCTTCTGCCTGAAAGGTTACAACATCAAAATCTTTGCGGGCAGCAAGGGTGTGCAGCAAGCTGGAAGCGGGCGTAATCGGATAGGATGCAAATAAAACACCCAGGTTGGCTAACTGTCCACCAGCTAATAAGCCCCAGGCCAGTGCGGTGGTACCGTCTATATTTCTGTAGGTGCCAGCATGCTGATCTGCTTTTGGAATTTTGTAAACGTCTATGCCACTAGGCAGTTCAGCAGTTTCACCATAAGCATTGCCTGCATTAAGGGCAGCTATATTGGCATTGGCTATATCAGGGGTATTGGTAAATTTTTTCTTTAAGCCATCGATGGTACTTTGTTTGTCACGATCAAAGAGCCAGAACACCAGCCCCAGTGTCCACATGTTCTTGCAACGCAGCGCCATTTTATGACCAAGATTGAATTCCTCAACTGCAGCAATGACCTGGGAATGAATATCTATCGCCAAGACTTTGTAGCCATCCAATGTGCCGTCTTCCAGCGGATTGCTTTCGTATTTTGCCTTGGCCAGGTTTTTATCATTAAAGGCGCCAATATCTATGATAATCAGTCCACCAGGTACCAGATTTTTTAGGTTGGTAACCAGAGCCGCCGGATTCATAGCAACCAATACTTCAACCTGATCACCCGCTGTGGTGACATCTTCGGAGCCGAAATATATCTGGAATGCAGACACTCCAAATGTAGCGCCCACAGGCGCCCGGATTTCAGCCGGGAAATCAGGAAAAGTAGAAAGGCTGTTTCCCTGTAATGCAGTTGCCAGAGTGAAATTCGTGCCAGTTAACTGCATGCCGTCCCCGGAATCACCGGCAAATCGAACTACTACATTCTGGTGCTGTTCAGCTTCAGCAGTCATAATATTTGTTCTCTATTGATGCTTAATGCAGCCCGATCAATTGGGCTTGGCTGGCGAATCAGTTCAAGGAAATCATCAGACCCCATGACAGTTCCTGTCGGTCAGCCTAGCTGGATTTTTGAAAAGGAGCCGAAAAATCAGGTTGCGAATTATAGCAATCTACAAGGAAATATTGCTATAGCGGTGTTATTTTGGCATTGTCACACCCCGAACAGTAATGAACTTGCAGGATCAGACAGGACATGACCAAAAGCTCGGAAAAGAAACTTAAAAGAGAAGCAAAAAAACAACAGGCCAAGCGCCGCGCTCAGATACAAAAAGCTCTGTTGACAACATTTGTTGTTCTGATGATTCCTGTTGTCTTATATGTGTTTTATCAGGGTCTTTTTGGTGGCGCGCCGGTTTATCCGCCAGATGAAGTGTCGAGTACTGACCATGTACAGGGGCCTGCTGATGCCCCTCTGACCATTACTGTATATGGTGATTTTCAGTGCCCTAACTGCGCGATGGAAGCAAATTTGATCAGCCAGGCCTGGCCGCAACTGGCGGATCGGGTACAACTGGTGTTTCGTCATTATCCATTGGATACTTATCCCCACTCGTTTGAAGCAGCGCGATATGTTGAGGCGGCGGGTCGTCAGGATGCTTTCTGGGAGCTATACAGTCTGCTCTATGGTGATCAGGCATCGTGGTCAGTATTGCCTGATGCCACCATTGCTTTCGAGAATTACGCAGCTCAGCTGGAACTGGACATTGAGCAGTTACGTGCGGATGCAGGGTTGGCAGAAGTCAGGGAAAAGATACTGGCAGATCAGCGCGGTGGGAACAGGGCGGGGGTAAGAGCGACGCCGGCGATGTACTTTAACGGGGAGATTATGCCAAACCCCAGAACGGCTTCAGAACTCATTCAGATGGTGAATGAGTTCTTGTCGGAGTAGGCCTGCTGCGCTCGGCTATCCTATCCATCGTTAAAAGTTTTTTCCAAAACGGTCAATTACTGATCGTAAGCTCCCGCTTCTGAAAAAAACTTTTGCCTCGACTAGCCATCGCTCGCGACGGCCTAATAAGATGATGAAATGTTTAATATTATGCGAAACTGAATGACCCAGACATTTCATAATGAAATCAAACCTACAAAAGTCGTTACGAGCGAAGTTTAATCAAGGCCAAAAATATTTTTAAACAGGAGTTTACAGGGCTTGTAAATGACTGGGTTGATTTATTTTTATAATGAAGAGTAAGCAAGCGCAGCAGGCTTGTGAAAGTAGGCTTATTCGGATATGGCAAGGACGCGCATCATTTCGAGCAGTTCGAATGATGCATAGCCATCGGTTGGCAGCCCACTCTGTTCCTGAAAGGTTCTGATAGCGCCGCGTGTTCTTGAGCCCAGTATGCCGTCGTGGGCACCGACATCAATACCCATGGTGTTGAGCAGTTCCTGTAGTTCAATAACTTCATCACGGCTGAGCGCACGTTCTTCAGTATCCGGCCAGTGCTGAATTGGTCCACCACCAACAAAACGGTCAGCCAGATGTCCCACTGAAATGGCATAAAAAGTGGAGCGGTTCCAGATCATGGTGGTTCTGAAATTATTGTAGGCCAGGAAAGTAGGACCAGCGGCTCCTGCCGGCAATACGATGGAACCTTCCAGAGAAGCATTGCCAAGCGGGCTGCCATCTGCACGCATGACTCCCATATTATTCCATTCAGTGACAGTTTTGCGGACGCCAGTACCGGTCTGGGTAAAGTCAAAACCCTGTGGCAACACAACTTCGCGCCCCCAACGCTCATCTGGGCGCCAGCCGGACTGTGATAGGAAATTGGCAGCTGAGGCAAATATATCCGGCAGACTGTTCCATATGTCTATACGGCCATCGCCATCACCATCGACGGCATAGCGATCAAAGGTTGAAGGCATGAACTGGCACTGTCCCATGGCACCGGCCCATGATCCTGACATGTCTTCTACACTGATATGACCCGAATCAACAATTTTCAGAGCGGTCAGTAATTCATTCCTGAAAAAGTTACTGCGCCTGGGATCATACGCCAGTGTTGCCAGAGCATTTAATACGGAAAAGCCGCCGGTATAATCACCAAAGTTGCTTTCAAGTGCCCAGAAAGAAACGAGGTAGTGAGGTTGTACACCATATTCGCGGGATATACGGGCAAACAGCTCGCTGTGTTCCTGCAACAGGCGCTGACCTCTTTCTATGCGTGCCTGACTGAGGCGATTATTCATATAGTTGGCAAAAGTCTGCACAAATTCGGGTTGGCTTTGGTCAAGTTCTATCACCCTGGGAATAGGTTCTTCGATGATGGCCAGCGCCTCATCCACTGTGCTTTCACTGATACCCTGTTGCAGGGCTTCTTCTCGTAATTCATTCAACCATTCGGCAAAAGGAAGTTGCTCCTGTGAATAAATAAACCCACTTTGTATTGCAAGGAGGACCCAGAGAAAACATTTAATCAGTAAACGTGGCATATCAGTTCCACTCAAATTTGTAGCCAACCGCATAAAGTGAATGTATTAACTCGACGTCCGGTAATTCTGCGGCAATTTTCTTGCGCAGCTTTTTAATGTGGCTGTCGATAGTACGGTCACTGACGATACGGCCATCGGAATAAATTTTATCGACTAGCACGGCACGTGAAAATATTCGCCCTGGATGATCTGATAAAACTTTTAATAATTGAAATTCAACAGCCGTCAACCCCAGGTCATTGCCATTGATGCTGACTTTATAAGTGTCAGTATCAATTTTCAGACCTTTATCTTCCAGCTGGTCTGAACCTTCACTGCGGCGTAATACTGCTTTTACCCTGGCTACTAC
>JAYPJO010000068.1:0-6131 GCA_038128465.1 Gammaproteobacteria bacterium | reverse complement strand
CACGAGGGCTGAAGGGTTTACTAATATAATCATCTGCTCCCAGTTCAAGGCCAAGCAGGCGATCAATTTCTTCTACTTTTGCAGTCACCATTATCACGGGCAACTGGGAGTTACGGCGAATTTCCTTGCAGATATCCATGCCATCCATACCAGGCAACATCAAATCCAGCAGCACCAGATCAGGTTTATGACTCTCCAGCCAAGGCAACACTTCATCTCCATTATGTAGCATGGAAGTCTTGAAACCATTTCGGTCGAGGTAATCCTTTAGCAGATTGGCTAGCTTTACTTCGTCTTCAACAATCAGGATATGTTGCATAATGATTATCCGGCCTGCTAACAATAAAGTGGGAAAGTTTAAGTCTTCACAGGTCTGGGGGCAAATTATATTCTTCTTATGATTTCTGCCTTTTTGGAAACTCAATAATAAGTTTTAGGCCGCCCAGTTTTGAATGCTCGGCCTGAATGTTCCCTTCATGAGCCTCAATGATGTTCTTGCAAATTGCCATGCCAAGACCTGAGCCTCCTTTTTCACGATTGCGTGATGATTCAACGCGATAAAGTCGATCAAACAGACGATTCAATTGTTCATCTGTAACGCCAGGCTCCGAGTCCAGCCATTCTATGACAACTTTATCAGGGTATTCCCTGAGACTGACCCTGAGTTCACCACCCTCATCGGTGTAGCGACAGGTGTTTTGCAGCAGATTGTCAAATAACTGTTTGAGACGCTTGGGATCTCCAAAAATGTTAATGGCTTTGTTGGGTTTAAGTGGACTTATTTTGCTACTGAGTTTGATCTGGTTCTGGGCGAGCAGATTTTGATGTAGCTCCAGGGTCTGTTCCAGTAAGTGCCCGATATCAGTTTTTTCTTTTTCGTATACCAGCGCTCCGGTATCTGACATGGATAGTTCATGCAGGTCATTGACCAGTGTATTCAAATGCACAACTTCGTTATGCCAGGAGTTCAGACTTGATGGATCAAGTGGTCTGATGCCATCCTGAACCGCTTCAAGTTCACCCCGCAGGATGGCCAGTGGTGTTCTGAGCTCGTGAGAAATATCAGCGATCCATTGGCGACGGATAGTCTGGTTCTGATCCAGGGTGTTTGCCAGCGTATTAAAGTCCTCGGATAAAAGACCGAGTTCATCGGAGCTGTGGGATTTGATTCTGGAGCTGTAGTCACCGGCAGTCAGAGCCCTGGTACCATTAACCAGGTCTTTTATAGGTCGAACCATGTAACTTGAGGCAGGTATTGCTATCAGAGTTGAAATAAGGACCAGTACCACGCCAACCAGGAAAAAAGTGTCAACCTGACCTTCCACAAAGAGCTGGTCAGCCCGTTCTGACAATTCCTGGCGACTGGTAACAGCCAGATAGCCTACGATTTCATCCATATAGTTGATCGGGTAGATATTGGCCAGTGGCAAGGCTTCCGGATCGCCAAACATGATTTCCTCATTTTCATCCAGCAACAATAGATGGGGTCGTGCTGGGCTGTATTCAGATGAAAAATACCAGTCATCATCGGCTAACAGTGCGGGGCGTCGAAAAGTATCGATGGCACTGGCGTTATTTGACAAAATATTACGGTCTGCAACTGCTGAATCAATCAGACTGAAGTTGGTTACCTGGCCTATTTCGAGTAACTGGCCGGGCTTGGCCGTTCGGGCAACACTGTCCCTGATGATGATATTCCATAAGCTCGGGTTGCCGCGCAGCAGATCCCAGCGGTCACGGGCTGCATACCAGGCTTCAAGACCATCAATCAGGGCAGGGATTTGCTGTTCTTCTATGCGGCTGATGTAGTCAATAAAGCCGCTGTTAAACTGCGCCCGGCCAATACTGTACATTGAGACATATACGATCAGATGGGCCGATAATATGGCCAGTATCAGCTTGTATTTAATGGTTAATTTCATAATCGGCTATTTATCATCATGCTTTCCTCTAACTATACTGCCGCTTATGGTAAATTCAGAGGTATCAGGGACTATACAGTTAACGTTTCATAATATTTGCACAATAGCTACAATTCAGCATAGAAATCATGTAGCAAGATTTTCTCAAGATTATTGTGATAGCAGCCTGCTATGCTAAGCTACGTCACTGAAATAGCAAGGTAGTCGTATTTTTGAAACATAAAACTGAGATAGGTCTTTTTATTTGTTAGGCCTGAGTATAGAGCTATAAAAAGGATTAATTGCTGCAGGAGCAAAAAGTGAGAGAGGAAGACAGCCAATTAATAGAAGAACTGGATCTGGATATAGATCAGGTTGAGTTAAAAGGGTTTGCTCGTAGTATTGCTGAGATTGAATGGCTATTGTTGTTAATAGTATTGCTTTACTACATGTCTCCAGATGCACAAATTGCCAGCCCAGGAGGCTTGTTAATTTGCATGGAGGTCTTTGGCGCATTTATCCTGGGATTCCATTACGTCAATTTCAACCTGCCTCATTTTAAATGGAAACTAGCTCTGGAAACCTGGGTCATGATTGCAGAAGAGCTTTGGAGAAAGCTGATGTCACGCTTTATGAAAGCAAGAAGGCAGGTCGTAACAAGGTTATCAGTTATACCAGAAGAAAATCAGATGGACCGAAAGAGATTGTTCAGCAGCATGAATTTGGTTTGCGAAAAAGTGATGTTTCATAGGATAACTCCTGATGCGTGTGCAAAGTAAACGGTCAGCATGAAAAAAATTGATCAGCTTGTTGTCTCTCCGGATCGTACAAATAAAGTCGTAGCTGAATCATTGTCAAAAGAAAAAAATCATCTCGATCATACCAGTTCTTCGAAAGATCACATCGATGTAATCAACCAGTTATTCGCCGAATTTGAACTGGCCTATCATAACCAGTATCGAAAAGCCTATCCGGATGAAGGCGCATTAAATTTGGCAAAAAAATACTGGTTGAATAACCTGTCATCTTTTTCACCAAACCTGATTCTGGCAGCAGCGCGATATCTTGTGCAAAATCAAGCTTTTTTGCCTACTGTTGCAAATGTCATCGATGCCTGTAAATCAGGTGTAGGCTTATTTGGTCTTCCAGTCAGCCATGATGCTTATATCGAAGCTTGCGCCAAAGGCAGCCCGAAAGCTGCCCAGGAATGGAGCCACCCGGCTGTTTATCTGGCAGGTAAAGCTACAGGTTGGTTTGAACTGGCTAACCAGAGTGAGGCACAGGTTTTTCCCTTATTTGATTACCACTATGCACAACTGGTGCAACGTGTCATTCATGGTGAAGAATTAACAATAAATTCACCGAAACCTCTACCGGAGCACATAGATACTCCGCTTAGCAATGAAGAAAATCAGTCTCGTCTGCAAGAATTAAAAGCCACTTTGAAGCTGTAAGAAAACTCCTTATCACCCTAAGTAATTCTAGATATCAGTCCTTCAAGAGAACAACACGAGCGCCGATCAGGTTTCACTGAAAAAGAGCACGAAAAATTATTGATTAAGAAAAGATCTAAAAACGTCATGAGTGAAGGGAGGGCAATATGGTTTTCTTGAAGAATTGGCAGGCATTAGTCACGTAAAGAAGCGTTACGAGCGCCGGTTAGGCAAGGCATTAACTGGTGAGGAAGCGGAGTTTACATGAAAAGTAAATGAGTATTCCGAGCCAGATAATAACGCAGCATAACCAAGCGCAGTAGCTTCCCTAATTAAGGCTCTTATATTTAATGCGGGTTGGTTCTGAATCTCCTTTACGCTTCTTCCTATCCTCCTCATAATCGGAATAATTACCTTCATGAAACACCACTTCACTATCGCCCTCAAAGGCCAGGATGTGTGTCGATATCCTGTCAAGAAACCAGCGGTCATGTGATACGACAATTACTGTCCCTGGGAAAGCCAGCAGGCCTTCATCTAGTGCACGCAGGGTTTCAATATCTAGATCATTGGTGGGTTCGTCCAACAGTAGTACATTGGCACCACGTTTCAGTAGTTTGGCCAGATGTAAGCGGTTGCGCTCACCACCAGACAGGTGTTTTACAAATTTTTGCTGATCACTGCCTTTAAAATTGAAACGCCCAAGATAGGCCCTCGAGGAAATTTCATAGTTGCCTATCTGAAGGGTATCTAGCCCTTCAGAGACTTCCTGCCAGATAGTGTTGTCATCATTCAGGGCATCCCGACTTTGATCAACATAGGCCATGTCGACTGTATCACCAATTCGGATAGAGCCTGAATCAGGTTGTTCCTGTCCCATGAGCATTTTCAGGAAAGTTGTTTTCCCGGCACCATTACCACCGATAATGCCAACGATACTACCTCTCGGTATGGTCAGGCTGAGATCATTGATCAGGGTTTTGTCGCCAAAGCTCTTGCTGATTTTGTCTATTTCAATGACCAGCTCTCCGAGACGTGGCCCGGGTGGTATATAAAGTTCCAGGGTTTCATTGCGCGACTGGAATTCTTTTGAAGACAGTTCCTCAAAGCGTGCCAGGCGAGCCTTGCTCTTGGATTGGCGACCTTTTGGGTTGGCTCGTACCCAATCCAGTTCATTTTTTATGGTTCTGGCTATAGAAGCCTGATGTTTTTCTTCAATTTCAAGGCGTTTTTCCTTGGCTTCCAGCCAGTCACTGTAATTGCCTTCGTAGGGTATGCCATGGCCACGATCCAGCTCCAGAATCCAGCCAGCAGCCTGGTCAAGAAAGTAGCGATCATGCGTAATGGCAACCACAGTGCCAGGATAGTCCTGCAGAAACTTTTCCATCCAGGCCACTGAGCCGGCATCAAGGTGGTTGGTTGGTTCATCCAATAGCAACATGTCGGGCTTGGATAACAACAGGCGACAGAGAGCCACTCGGCGTTTTTCTCCACCGGAAAGCCTCGAAATATCAGCATCCCAGGGTGGTAGTCTGAGTGCATCTGCAGCAATTTCCAGGGTGCGCTCCAGGTTCCAGCCATCACAGGCATCTATTTGTGTCTGTAATTCCCCTTGCCGCTCAAGCAATACATTCATTTCATCATCACTCATGGGCTCGGCAAATTTATCGCTGATGGCGTTAAACTCATCCACCAGATTCTTGATGTCCCGAATGCCATCTTCGACATTGCCTTTTACATCCTTGCTAGCATCCAGTTCTGGTTCCTGTGGCAAATAGCCAACTTTCAATTCAGGTTGTGGCCGGGCTTCGCCATGAAAATCCTTATCGATGCCTGCCATTATGCGCAGCAGGGTGGACTTCCCAGCACCATTAAGACCAAGCACACCTATCTTGGCACCAGGAAAGAAAGACAGAGAAATATCTTTAAGAATTTCACGTTTGGGCGGAACGACTTTGCCAACCCGGTTCATGGTGTAAACAAACTGAGGCATCTATAAGTCCTTAATAATTATTAGGTTTTTAGGAATATCTGAGCGTAGCAAACCTTTAGTAAACCTTTGCATACGAATCGACTTACATCTCAGAGAGTAAATAAAACGACATTTTACACCATCTCTGTAAATTGAGGTTACTTGACTCTTTTTAACGCTTCTTTATTTTATCTGTAGTTTTTTATGAAAATTTCATCCTTACTTACAAGATTTAGATGATAGGTGGTAGATAGTTTGTTCCATAGATTTACATAATCATTTAGAAAAGTTGTGGTAGGCTGAAATTCGGATGGTCCTCTATCCCCTTTGCTGCGATTAGCGCCACGGCTAACGGCTAAAAGGTTTTCTTGATCGTTGGCAAAAGCAGCTTTTTCAGCCTCATCCCATAGATAGCCCCCAGAAGCATGAGCATAGGCGAGGGGAATGATGTGGTCTATATCCAGATCACTGGGATCTAGATAAATAAAGCCGGTATATGGATCTTTCCAAAGCCCTTTGTGAACACGACATTCTTGATCAGTTTCAAATATGACAGGGATAAGGCTTTGTCCAATTAAGACTTCCTGTCGCGTGTTCTGACAGTCACCATCTTCATCAAGCCAGTGGTGCCATTCACTTCTTAAATAGGCAGGAATATCAATTGGCTCTTCTTTTGTGAACGATTGGTTTAAAAATAAAGTATTAACCGAAAGAAAAAAATATCCTGCCCCTTTTCTTACGATGCTTAAAAATTTTTTTAAAATAGCCATCGAGTTAGGAAGAGATGATAGTGTAGGAAATAATTACAGCAACAGTAGGAAGTTC